>JAUQWQ010000046.1 GCA_030835085.1 Ignavibacteria bacterium | reverse complement strand
TGAAAATTGTTCCGCTACGTTTACAGTACATGAAAATTGTCTATTTGGTCCCTCAGGTCAATGTTCATATTTTGTCCCAATCAATGTACCAGGGAGCAAAATAAGTGTAAAAGCCTGTAATTAATTTTTTAATAAAACCCGCTGATAAGAAATTAGCGGGTTTTACTTTTAAATTTTTAAATTGAAAGTCAGTTAAAATATTCATAACCTTGTAATATGCCTGATAAAATAATTGCTTTACTGATTTTCTTAGCTGTGATTGACGGGATATCTTCCCAGGAAAATCCATTCTATATAGAAGATAATTCCATGTATAAAGGAGAGAGTATATACTCGCCTTTTATGGGTGATACAACCATAAGCGTACAGGGTACATGGAGTTTGTTAAATCCCCTGCCGATAGCTTTATTGGGTACAAATACTTATTACGATTCACTATCTAACAGGATATTTATCTGCGGAGGAGCAAACCAAAACGCTGTTCCAAACGATACATGCTGGTGGTATAACATATCTGCGGGCACATACCAGCAGGCAGCTTTGCTGCCGGAAGGAAGATGGTCAGGCAAGCTGGTAAAAGTTAAAAGCAATTTGTACCTTATTGGTTCAATTGATTCCACATTCAGCTCAGCCGACGGAAAAATATTCAGGTATTCACTGCTTCAGAACAACTGGTCAATATCAGATACAATGCCTGTGCCGTATGTTCATGAACCTGCTGTTACTGTAATAAATGACAGTTTAATAGTAGTAATTGGAGGTTCAACGAACGGGTTTCAGGGAGCAATTAACAGGGTAAGGTTTTATGAACCGGAACTTGGGATCTGGAAGAACACTACATCGTTTCCGGTTAACAATTCAACAGCACACGCTGAATTCAATATCAACAACGAAGATTCATCAATTTTTGTTTTTGGTGGTTACAGCGCCGGTTTTCTGAATACTGTATATAAGGGTAGATTGAATTATTATAATGAGGATTCAACTCTTATAAACTGGCAATTGTATTGTAATGTTCCTTTCAGCAGCCCGGTATACAGAGTCGCCGGTACAAAATGGAAAAACTATATGCTGATGGGTCCTGCTATGAACAGCGGAACCTCTTTAAATAATATTTGGGGACTATCAATTACTGATACTATCGGTTATTGGACGAATTTTTTACCAGTGTCGGGTGATTCAGCTGCAATCATATCTACTTTTTCCGCCGTCAGCGGGCTTGATTCAAATTATTTTTATTTATTCGGCGGATATAAGAATCCAAATGTATTAAGTACTGCTCAGAAATATTCATTTATTACTCCGCCGCCAATTGGTATTACAAATATATCAAATCAGATCCCCGCAACTTTCAAGCTTTATCAAAATTATCCTAATCCATTTAATCCTGTAACAAAAATTAAATTTGATTATATCAGGCTCAGCGGTTCTAATGAACTAACATTAAGTATATTTGATTTAAACGGAAGAGTTGCGGCTAGTTATAAATTTTCCGGATTAAGCAGCGGAACTTATGAAATTTTATTCGATGGAAAAGGATTTGCAAGCGGTGTATATTTTTATACTTTAACAGATTTAAACAGAACTTTTTCAAAAAAAATGATATTATTAAAGTAATAAATTGTCTATTTTTTAACGAAAATTAAATTATTTTAGCAACTTATTAATTTTAGGCTTGATAAATTAACATTTAGTCATAATTTTTAGTTCCATAATTAACTATTTTCTAAACTTAAGAAACAAAACAATGAAAAAAATCTTTTCGCTTTTATTTGCTGTTTTGCTTTTGGTTGCTTTTACAAACGCACAGGATGCACCTCATTCATTTGGACCTGCTCCGGTTCAGAATCTGGTTCAGGGTCCCGTAACAGGTGATTTTGACGCATCGATTGGCAAACGTTATTTTTCACAGATCTCATCATCACCGACCTTCCAGTTCGGTAAAGCTTTCACAGAATCATGTACCATCACAAACGTTGGTTCACCGTTTACAATAACATTCCCGGGTGGTTTGATGTACAGGAACGGAATTGTTTATACATGGAACCAGTCATCACCGTTCCAGTTGTGGTCAATTGATACCACAACAGGTGCACATACACTTGTTTTCAATATGACAGGTGTTCCCCAGACAAACTTCACAGGTATGGTTTGGGATGGAACAAACGTATATGGTTTATCATCAAGCTTGGCAGCATCACAGATCTTCACAGTTAACATGACAACCGGTGTTTGTACCCCGATCGGTTCAGCATCAGCTGTATGCGCAGGCGGTATCACACTGCTTGGCCGTACAGGCTCACAGTATAGCTTGTTTGCAATCGATATCGTAGCAGATAACTTATACAAGTTCAACAAAACAACAGGTGTAGCTACACTTGTTGGAACACTTGGTGCATTA
>JAUQWQ010000045.1 GCA_030835085.1 Ignavibacteria bacterium | reverse complement strand
CTCCATTAAACCCTGCAAATAAATATTACTATTTGCATTGTAAAATCTGCATTTCTGAGCTATTTTTGTAATATAATAAACCTTAACAGAATGCGCTCTTCTCCGGCTGCCAAACCATCCCTTTAAAAAATAAATATTCTCAAAAATGAAAACGGCGATAATTTTTAAAACCAAACACGGCACCACAGAAAAAGTGGCGTACATGCTTGCGAAACGTCTAACAGAAACGGGCGACGAAGTACGTGTGATCGATCTTGCAAAAACAAGGCAGCCGCATTTGAACGGGTATGAAAAGATAATTTTAGGCGGCTCAATTCACGTAGGCAAAATTCAAAAAGAAATAAGGACCTTTGCCGATAAACATAAAGTTTCGCTTAAGGCAAAAATACTGGGGCTCTATATCTGCTGCATGGAAACCGATGAAAAAAAACGGAAGAAAGAATTTGAAGATGCGTTCCCTGCTGAGCTGAAAAAGCATGCTTCTGCAAAAGGTATAATGGGGGGCGAGTTTCTGCTTGATAAAATGAATTTCATTGAAAGGCTTGTTGTAAGGAAGGTAGCGCATACAAGGGAATCTGTTTTCGATATTGATATGAATGCTGTGGAGAAGTTTTTAAGCGAAATTACCGGTGAAAATCAGCAGAATATTACAAATACGGGTACCAAAAAGCTGTAAACGCGTAAATAAAAGAATATTGAATTCTTTCCCGTTATTCGGATTACACTTTTATTGTGTTTATTAATTATTATTTTTGCTGATTAATAATTCAATTTATAATTACAGGATTTAATGAGAGACCAGTGGGCAAAAGAGCTGTACGTAAGGGGTGAAAAGGCTGCCGACCATGATGCAATTTTCGATATTAACCGCCTTGCATTCGGAAGAGAAGATGAAGGTACCCTTATAAACGATATCAGGAAAACCAGGAGTTATGAATTCGGGTTTTCGCTTGTAGCCGTAAAAGAAGATGTGATTCTTGGCCACGTTTTGTTTTCAAAAGGATTTATAACTCATCGCGGCAGAAGGTTCAAGTGTCTCATACTGGGTCCGATTGCCGTATTGCCTGAGCACCAGCGAAAAGGTATAGGCAAGGCGCTTGTTAATGAAGGACTTGAGCGCGCTAAGGAAGTAGGTTTTGGCGCCGTGATAGTAGTGGGTGACCCCGCGTATTACGGTCAGTTCGGGTTCAAGCCAGCCGTTACAATGAAGCTGCGTACAAGCTTAAAGATTCCCGATGAAAATTTTATGGCAAAGGAAATTTCGCGCAATGCGCTTCGCGGCATTATAGGCACGGTAATGTTCCCCAGGGAATTCCTTGCGCTTGCCGAGGCAGATAAAAAACGCGCAGATGAAAAAGCTAAGCTGGATGAAAAAGCCAGGCTGGAAGAATCCGTAATGCTTGAGGCAAGAAACATAGCTTCAAACACTTTTAATAAACCAGCAGTAGTTGAGCCGGCTGAAAATACCGAACAGGAAACCCGGACAGATCTTTCAACGGAAGATAATGCTGCTGTTAATGAACCTGGCGATAACAATAACGAAACAAACACCAGTGATTTAACAGATGAGATCACAGGCAGTGAGAAACCTGATGAAAATAATACAGTAATGTAAAATAATTTTAAGTTTAACGTTCCCGGGGGCTAACCAGCCCCTTTTTTTATTGTTCCCCTTACGTTTTAAATTTAAATTGCATAATATTATGGTTACTTTTGTAATGTATATTACTTTTTTTGTATTCACTAAGGGGGTTTTATGCTGCAGAAGTATAACTTTTCAAACGGAGCTTTGGCTGAAACATCGGGCAGCGATTGCAGAGTATGGGTATACGTGAACCCCGATAACGATGAAAAGGAGTTTATAGAAAAGGAATACAGTATTGACAGGCATACTGTTGACTCCGCAACCGACCCTGATGAGATATCACGTATAGAATTTGAAGATGATAACATTTTTATCATATGGAAGCGTCCCAAAAATTATTTAAGTTCAGATAATTTTCTCTTTGGAGTATCTTCAATAGGTTTATTCCTTTTTAAAGATAAGCTGGTTGTGGTATTGCCCGAGGATGTATCTTTGTTTGACCAGAAGCACAGCCCGCAGTTCAGCTCATTAATGGATATAATCATTAAGTTCCTTTATAACTCCATACGCCATTACCTTGATCACATTAAGGCCATGAAGATAATCTCACGGGAAATTCAGATAAAGCTGAACGCTTCGATGGAAAATGAATATCTTATCCAAATGTTCAACCTGAGCGAAAGCTTAATTTATTACATTAATGCTATAAGTTCTAATCTGACAGTACTTATAAAGCTGCGCAATTATTTCGAAAAACATTCGGGTGACGCTTTCCCGGGCAACGATGACCGCTTTGAGCAGCTTGAAGATATCATAATTGAAAATAACCAGTGCCTTAAGCAGGCTGAAATTTATTCTTCGGTGCTATCCGGACTTATGGATGCGCGCGGCAATATCATAAACAACAATATGAACGTGCTGATAAAGAACCTTACGATGATAAATATAATTTTCCTGCCGCTGAACCTGATTGCTGGAATTGGCGGAATGAGTGAATACAGCATGATGACCCAAGGCGTTGACTGGAGGATCTCATACGGCATTTTCTTTGCTGCAATGGGTGTGCTGGGGTGGGTAACGCTTAAATTCATAAACCGCATAAATGCAATGAGCCGGCAGTCGCATATTGTAAGAAAATCATTATTCAGCAAGCTAAAGAGCTGGAAGCAGTCCGGCGGCAACTCAGGCGGAATGTAAAATTAACCGTGGATAAATTTATCATAACACAGCTTATCTATTTAAATAATGGCGGCGAGAACGATTTTCTTGAATATGAATCTTTGGTTCTGCCCCTGCTTGAAAAGTACCACGGCAGGCTTGAGCTCAGATTAAGACCCGGCAGGGATAACTTTATTTATCCCTCTGAAGGCGAAGTGCCTTACGAGGTGCACATAGTATCATTTGAAACAAAAGAGGATTTTTTAAGGTTTAAAAATGATCCGGT
>JAUQWQ010000044.1 GCA_030835085.1 Ignavibacteria bacterium | reverse complement strand
CCTTTACCAAACCAGCCAAGATCCCCGCCTTTAAACTTGTTCGAAGCATCGTCAGAATTTTCAGCTGCTAATTTTACGAAATCTTCGCCGTTCTTTAATCTCTGTGCTATCTGTTCAGCTTTTATTTTTGCTGCATTAGTATCTGTGCCAAAATTAACCAGAATGTGCTGAGCATTACTGAATGTTTCTGAACCGTCCTTTGTATCAAGTAACCGTACCATATGAAAACCATCTGAAGCGCGAATTACTTCTGAAACACTATCCTTACCAGCTGAAAAAAGAAAAGCGGCTACTTCAGGAGAAATCTCGTTAGGTTTAACAAATGTGTTAGAAAATTTTGCTGCTGAATTATCATTTACAACAGAATATGTTGTTGAGTCACCAGCGACAAGTTTTTTAAGATCTTTTGTAAAAGCTCTGATAAGTTTTTCAGTTGCTACAGTATCATCCATTGTTGCTATATCAGGGAAAACCACATATCGTAATTTAGCAGATTTCTCGCGTTTAAAATCGTTTTTATGATCCTCGTAATATTTCTTCATATCGTCATCAGAAACCTGTACTTGCGCATCCATAACACTGTTGGCATCCAAAAAAACATAATCAAATGAGGCTTTAATGTTCTCATCTTTAAATCTCTGCATTACTTCACCTTCTGTTACTCTGACTGTACCGGTAATTACACTCTGCAGTTTCTGAGAAAGGAGGGTCTGTTTCAGGTATTCTTCTACCTGTGACCAGAATTTTGTAACTTCAGGTGTTTTTGTTGTGAGAGCCTGCTGATAGACAGCCATGTTGAACTGACCGGTGGAATCAATGAAATTTCTTTTTATTACATCAGGCAAAGTTTGAGGTGAATTATATACCCAATTCAATATCTCCTGATTAGTAACAGTAATGCCAAGCCTTTTTATTTCCTGTTCAGCAAGAATCTGCGTTACCATCTGGTCCCAAACCTGGTCTCTTATCATTTTAATTAGGTTCTCATCCGGATCTTCACCTGTCTGTTGTCTCTGCTGATCAATTGCAAAATTAACCTGACTTTCAAAATCTGCATATTTTATTTCCTGACCATTAACTGAACCCAGTTCTGTAACCTGTCCACCCCTTAACCCGAGGTAATCCATTCCCCACTCAAATACAATTGTAGCAAGAAATGCAAGTATCAATATTATCAGAATAATGTGCGTTTTATCGCGCAGCTTATTCATTAAACCCATAATTAGTTAAACCTCTCTTTATGCGCTGAAACTATCTTCTAGCGAATTTTCATTGAAATTTAGGTAAAAACAAACACAAATATAGTTTTATGTCATGCAATAATCAATGTATTGAGAATACCTATTTGAAATCATATGAATTTTTATATAAAAAGGTAATTTAGATATAAAAAATCCATATTTCTACCGAAATACGGATTTTTGGGGGTAATGCTATTTATGTAAATTACTGATATTTCAAAAACACTCTATTATACCAGCATTTTCCTCGTTAGTGAAGATCTCGCTTCTTATACTGATTTTCACTTCAGTATCCGATTCTTCAGTAGGTGAAACTGAATCTTTCGAATTTTGAACTTTTTCATTGTTTTCCGCTATATTGATATTCCAATAAATTATTTCATCCCTGAATATAGATGAGAGCATATCGTATCCTCCAGTTAATGTGCAATGTTCTAATATACTATACAAATATATCCGGCTATTGTTGCTGTAATATTACCGACTCATTAAATTCAGGTTCTAATTGTACTTTATTTGATTTTATCTTGTTAAAGGGCTGATATTATATTATTTTTATTTTATAAATTCTTTTTCTATAACTGAAATGAAATACACTATTAATTATCATATTAAGGGTGACTTCCTTAGAGTAGATCTGACAGGCGAGTACCCTGCGGAAAAATTCCGTGAGATATCAACTGATATGGATA
The DNA here is from genome assembly GCA_030835085.1 of Ignavibacteria bacterium. Lineage (GTDB taxonomy): Bacteria > Bacteroidota > Ignavibacteria > Tepidaquicellales > OLB5 > OLB5. Next base: position 19,496 of record JAUQWQ010000044.1, on the reverse strand, counting down.
AAGTCATTGATGAAAACGGAATTTCAAAGATCATGGTGGATCTTCGCAATTTCAAAGGCAGGTTTGGTGTATTTAACGGGCTTCAGGAAATCGAAAATTTCAGGGAAGAATCTAAATACCTGCAATTTGCAATTATCGATATTCCTGAAAATAAACCAAATAATGATTTTTTTGAAAACGCATCTTTCAACAGGGGATATAAGCTTTTGTTTTTCTATAATGAAGTAGATGCTGAAAAATGGCTGGATGTTGATTGTAATATCGATTTCGAAAAAGTTCTTGTAAAAGAATATTAACAGGTTATTTGTTAGTACTTCCCGGTTTTGTTACCGGAATCTTCGCAAGCCAGTCAGGTACCTCATCAGGTTTAAATGATACAACATCCATTTTTACAAGAGGTCTTAACGGAATCCCGAAATCAACTCTGCCGCCTGAGCGGTCAACCAAACAGCCAACCCCAACTATTTCAGCAGTAAATCGTCTGACTTCATCAATTACTTCCTGCACACTTCCTCCGGTTGAGATTATATCTTCTACTATTAATACACGGTCATCAGGCTTTACTTCAAAGCCGCGGCGGAATTTCATTTTTCCATCAACTCGTTCTGTGAAAATTGCCTTTGTATCAAGTTTCTTCCCGACTTCATATGCAAGAAGTATTCCGCCCGTCATGGGTCCAACCACCAGCGTTACATTATCGTTTGCGAATTTATCCGCAAGCTCACTGCACAGCATTTCAGTATATCTCGGGCGTTCGAGAACGCGGAATTTTTCGATGTAATGGGGCGAGTGGTTGCCTGATGTTAACACAAAATGTCCGTCGAGCAATGCGCCCGTATCTTTGAAAATCTGAAGTATTTCCTGTTCCGTCATAATATTATAATTACAAAATTACTTTATGTACATGTTTCAACTCTTTTGATAAAAATCTCTGGCTTACTTCTTTGAATTTATGAGGAAAGTCGGATACATAAAACACTGAATGATTCTTTTCAGTCATTTTATATTTATTAACCAGGAGCTTTTTCTCAAGTATCCGCTTTACTTCCTTTGCTGTTTCTTTACCGGAATCGATAAGCTCAACTTTATTGCCAACTGACTCCTGTATCACATCTTTCAACAGGGGATAGTGCGTACAGCCAAGTATAAGTGTATCGATATTCTTTTCTTTTAAAGGTTTAAGATATTCATCCGCAACCATTTTCGCAATTTTATTCTTATTCCAGCCGTCCTCAGCAAGGTGAACAAAAAGCGGACACGGGTCCTGGAATACATTAACACTGCTTTTGATTTTCTTCAGCGCCTTTTTATAAGCGTTTGAGCGTACCGTGCCAAGTGTGCCTATAACACCTATCTTATTCTTCTTTGTTGTTTCTATTGCTGATCTTGCACCTGGTTCTATAACACCAATTATAGGAATATGAAAATGTCTTTTAAGAGTTGGCAGTGATACAGAAGATGCTGTATTACATGCAACAACAAGCATTTTGATCTTCTTCTTCATCAGAAAGTATGCTACCTGCAGGGAGTAATGAATAATTGTTTCTTTTGATTTATTTCCATAAGGTACCCTGCCAGTATCGCCAAAGTAGATTATCTTTTCATTCGGCAGAAGCCTGTTAAGTTCTTTTACAACAGTTAATCCGCCAACACCGGAATCAAACACGCCGATTGGCCGTGATGCTTCATCAAATTTTGTTTTTAATTCTTTCATTTACTTTTTGAACTCATTGGATAACGGATGTTTTATTTTCTCGAATGCTGAGTTGTATTCAAAATCATCCGGCTGAAAAGGACAAACATCCTCTTTCAGTGATTTTTCTTTGTTGCCTTTAGTATTGTGGCACTTTAAACATGTCTTCTCATCGCCTTTAACGCCGCCACTGCGTATAAAAGAGCTTTCTTCTTTCATTATCTCGGCTGAAGAATATTCCGAGCCGGCACCGTGGCAGCTTTCGCAGCCCACACCTTCGGTGATGTTGAAGAACTGACCCTTCGGCGTACCCTTCATCATATATTCTGTTGAATGGCACTTAAGGCATTTTTCTTCCTTATCAGGTGATGCGAGGCCATTCGCTTTATTGAAATCAATCGCCTTGGAACTGAAAAGCACCGTGTAAGCACCTGAGTGTTTTGAATTCTTCCATGGAGTCATCTGGTCCCCGATGTTCTTAAGTCCGTGACACTCATTGCACATTTGCGAACCTGATATGTACACCGGTTCTTGTTTAGGTTCAAGTGCATTCTTAAGGAAAAAAAGCAGCACAGCTATAAATGCGAAGAATATCAGGTATGAAATATATTTCATTTATCGGTAAATATCATTTATAGCTTAATGTAATATGTTCTATTTATATTTCGAATACTGCTTTACTTCTTTAATGGTGGAACCGAACAAAATATTTATTTTGTTCTTTATTTCTGAGCGTCTGTCATTCGTTATATAAACCAATCGGGCTAGTTCAATGAATCCTTTATCAAAACTCTGTTTTGCTTCCTTTGTACGTATCCTGTTTTCAATATCCCAAAGTTTTTTGTTTACTGCCAAGAGCTTTTTCTTTTCAGTGAGTACAGCAGGTTTTTTTCTCTTCGAGGTACTCATCATTTCATTCAATATCCCCGTAAGATGTGACAGATCTGTTTTGATAAGTTTTAACTTTGCCGCAGCTTTTATATTCTTCTTCTTTATCTCAAGTATGGTAATTTTATCTACAAGTTCGCCGGGAGATACAGGTATCATTACGTTCATCAGCTTACCTCAGGTTCTTCTTAATGCTGTTAATGATAAGCCCGAAGTGTTCTTTGTTGTTCACAAAATCAATGTTGTCTGATTCTATCACAAGTACTTTGCCCAGTTTGTATTCCTTTATCCATTTGCTGTAGCTGCGGTTAAGCCTCTCAAGGTATTGCTTTTCGATGCTTTTTTCAAACTCCCTGCCGCGCAGCTTAATTTGCTTAACCAATGTCTTGATATCAGCCTTAAGGTATACAACCAGATCGGGTGCCTTAAGGTATGATACCATTTCATAGAACAGCGCGCGGTAGTTCTGGTAATCGCGTTTTTCCATTCTGCCCATCAGGTAAAGATTGCGCGCGAATATCTCTACATCTTCATATATCGATCTATCCTGTATCACTGACTTCTTGGAAGCGATTATTTTTTTGTGTGTATGAAACCTGTGAGAAAGGAAATATACCTGGAGCTGAAAGCTCCATCTTCTCATTTCTTTATAGAAATCCGATAAATAGGGATTATCCTGAACTGATTCAAAATAGGGGACCCAGCCGAATTCTTTAGCTATCATTCTGGTAAGCGATGACTTGCCTGAACCTATGTTGCCTGCAACGGAAATGAAGTACTTCTTACCCTGCTTCAAGTTAGTATTATAGTAATATTATTAATATCAGTTTGAGATTATCAACAAAAATAAGAATAAAATTCATCGCATTCATTATATAACCATGTGCATATAATCACATTTGGTGAATGTATACATTAAAAAAAACCGTTAATTCTTAATTAACGGTTTTTAAATTCATTGTTCAAATAATTCCTTATTCAGCTGTTTCAGCAACCGGAGCTGTTTCAGTAACAGGCTCTGATTTCTTTACAGGAGCAACTATTTCAGGTGAAATTCTTTCTTTGATCTTTGTAGCTGATTTGCCTTTTAATGCCCTTAAGTAATAAAGCTTGGCTCTTCTTACTTTACCTGATTTAAGTTTTTCTATTTTCGCAATTGTTGGTGAGTGAAGCGGGAATATCCTTTCAACGCCAACACCGTTTGAAATTTTCCTTACGCGGAAAGTTCTTCCGATGCCTTCGCCCTTGATTCCCATTACAATACCCTGGTACTGCTGAATTCTTTCTTTATCGCCTTCGATAACCTTAACGTGAATGTTAATAGTATCACCTGACTGGAACTTCGGGAAGTCACTTCTCATCTGGGGAGCGGTAACTAAATTTATCTTGTTCATTATTATTCCTTGTATATTTTACTTATTTATTATTTTTTTCTTTTTTTATTCTTTTAACTCTTTTATACTTCTTTTCGCCCTGCTCCATACGCCATGCGGCTATTTCCTTATGGTTGCCCTTAAGCAGCACTTCGGGTACTTTCAGACCTTCGTACTCAGCGGGGCGGGTGTATGCCGGCGCATCAAAGCCTGATTCAGTCTGGAAGGAATCCGTCAAGGCTGATTCACTATCATGAAGAACGCCCGGCAAAAGCCTTACAATCGCATCGATAACAACTATCGCGGCGGTTTCACCGCCTGTAATTACATAATCACCAATTGATATTTCTTTGGTGACAAACTTATCAATTACCCTTTGGTCAATCCCTTTGTAATGACCGCAGATGAAGATCAGATTCCTTGAGAGCGAAAGAGCATTGGCTCTTTTCTGATTGAACTTCACGCCCTGCGGCGAGAGGTAAATAACCTCGTCATACTCACGCTCCGCAAGAAGCTTGTTAAGGCATCTGAATAACGGCTCGGGTTTTAGAAGCATGCCCGCTCCGCCGCCAAACGGCTTATCATCAACCTGGCGGTAAGTGCCGTCAGCATAATCCCTCAGGTTATGCAGAACAATTTCAGCTATCTTCTTTTCCCGGGCGCGCTTTAAAATGCTTTCGCTAAGCGGACCCTCAAAGATCTTTACAACTGCAGATATTACATCAATTCTCATTAATCTAACTTTGCAGCATTTCTTAAAACAGGGGAGTGGTAAATGTTACTCTTTACCTTCCTCTATTTCAAGGTGACCGCTTTTATTGTTCTTTGCTGCAACCGCTGTAAACAATGTTCTCATTGATTTTGCGGTTTTGCCCTGTTTGCCAATGACCTTGCCCAGATCACCCTTGGCTACATGGAGCTTTAAAGTAACTTTGTTCTCTTCGGTACTTTCATCAACACGTACGCTGTCAGGATCGTCAACCAGACTTCTGGCAATGTACTCAATGAATTCTTTCATAAGCATCCCCCCAATTCGGAGTATTAATTAGTAGAATATTATTTACAATAAAACAATAATTCAGATAATTAGCGGGGACCGGTATAACCTTTTTCTATTTCAGCCGGATGAAGTTGCGGTGCTGTGGAATAAAAAAAGATCTCGCTTATGCAGATAAAAAATTATGCAGGCTGTTCTTCAGCTGCAGGCTGCTCTGCTGCCGGTGTTGTGGCTGTTGTTTCAGCCGGTTTTTCTGCCGCTTTTTTCAACTTCTCTTTTCTTCTGAGCTTCTTGTCATTCATTCTCTGCAGCTTCGATTCCTGTAGAGATTCCCACTTGGAAAATTCCGCTGCTATCTTTGTATCATCTGCACCTTTTTTAGAAAGGTGAAGCTTCAGCATTAATCCTTTGTTTGAAAGAAGGTTCCTTACTGTTACTGTAGGGAGTGCACCCATTTTCAGCCAGTAAAGAGCTCTGTCTTCAACAAGCTCAAGCTTTGCCGGGTGTACATTGGGGTCATACTGACCGACCGCTTCAATGAACTTTCCGTCTCTTCTTGAACGCGAATCCGCTGCTACAATTTTGTAAATGGGAGCTTTTTTTCTTCCCATTCTTCTTAATCTGAGTTTAACCATTTTTTCCTTCTAGTTCCCGGGCAATTCATAACGAAATTTTTCAATCGCTGTTGCTCTTTCCGGGATGATATTTATTAATTTATTATTCTTTATTTTTTATTTCAAACTGAAATTAGGAGGAAGGCCCATGTTGCGTAACATGTTGTTCATTCCTCTTCCTTTTTTAAATGTCTTTATCATCTTCTGCATGTCATAGAACTGCTTAATGACACGGTTAACATCCTGTATGCTTGTACCGCTGCCGCCTGCAATTCTTTTCCTGCGCGCGCCGTTGATAATATCCGGGTTGGTTCTTTCCTTCAGGGTCATGGAGTTTATCACGGCTTCAACCTGACGAAGCGGCTTATCATCAATTTCTTTGCCCTTCATAATCCTGTCAACGCCCGGTATCATTCCCATAAGCGAGGACAGCGAACCCATTTTCTTTATTTGTTGAAGCTGGTCTAAGAAGTCACCGAAATCAAACTTGTTGCCTTTGAACTTCTCTTCGAGCTTCGCAATTTTCTTTTCATCAAGCTCTTCGGGGAGCATCGTCGCGGCTTTTTCTACCAGCGATTGTATATCACCTCTGCCCAGTATCCTCGAAGCCATCCTGTCCGGGTAAAAAGGCTCGATTGCATCAAGCTTTTCGCCCACACCAACAAACTTTACGGGCTTATCAACAACTGCCCTTATAGAAAGCGCGGCACCGCCGCGTGAGTCACCATCTAACTTTGTTAAAATAACGCCGTCAAAATCAAGCCTGTCGTGGAATTCCTTAGCAGTGTTAACCGCATCCTGACCGGTCATGGAGTCAACAACAAATAATATCTCCGCGGGATTCAGCTTGCTCTTCAACTGCTCAACCTCGCGCATCATCTCTTCATCAATTGCCAAACGTCCTGCTGTATCAACTATCAGCGTATCCTTATAGTTCTGCTTGCAGAACTCAACAGCAGCCAGCGCTATCTTAACAGGATCCTTGCTGTCATCGGAATACACCGCTACATCAATTTGCTCGCCAAGCGTTTTAAGCTGGTCTATAGCAGCCGGGCGATATACGTCGCATGCGGCAAGCGCGGGATTTTTACCGCGTGACTTTAAGTACTTTGCCAGCTTGCCTGAAAATGTGGTTTTACCTGAACCCTGAAGTCCAACCATCATAATGACCGAGGGCACGTCATTAGAAAATTTGATATCAGTTTTCTTTTCACCCATAAGGCGCACTAACTCCGCGGTGATAGTATCAATAACTATCTTGCCGGGGTTTATTGACCTTATGACATTTTTTTCAAGCGCCTTCTGCTTTACATCATCAACAAATTGTTTTACCACTTTGTAGTTGACATCTGCATCAAGCATTATGCGGCGTACTTCGCGCAAAAACTCATCAATCGTGGCCTCAGATACCTTGCCCTTACCCTTGATGAACTTAAAAACTTTATCGAACTTACTGCTTAGATCTTCAAACACTCTTTTTCAAATATCAAATAATAAATAACAAATAACGGCTTACAGTTTCTGCCTAACAGGTGTATGAATTTTCAGCTATAAGGCCTGATAAAACCCTGTTTCCTGTTTACGACAGCAAATACAATTCCACAGAAAACCCCTAAACGGGCACTCTGTGAGTTAAATTTTTTTACTTAACCTGCAAAATTAACGATTTTTTTAGTATTAATCAAGGTTTTAGCATTGCCGAAACCAATTCACATTCCCCCCTGTATGTAGGCTTTTTTTATAAGCGTTTTCATCCCCCCTTTGCTTTTAAAAAGGGGGGAGTAGATTGTGAGGATTGAAGCTTTTGCCAATTTTGAGATTCTTTCCGGGCTGGAATGATCTCAGACGGGGGTTTGTTTTTGAGTTTTTTCAAAGCAACCTTCCTCCCTTCCTCCTGCACTGCAGGTTTAAGGCATAGCGCTAGCGCGTTGTAAGGCCCCAAAGGGGTAAACGTAACCCCCATTGTTAATCCACGAGGGAATCAGATTCGGTTCAATTGTGGATTTTTAGAAAATTCAGACTGATCTTCCCTCCACTGTCAGAGCCAGTTCTACGATTTAAAAACAAGGGGGGACTGTTTACTAAAAGCATTTTCGCCTCTTTCCCGTCTTCGCAGAGTCTCTCCGCAGATGGACTCTGCGGATTCAGACCTCCACGTGTCAAAGCCAGTCCTTTGGCCTAAATCCCCTCACTGCCCCTGCATGTGGGGAGTGTCCGCCGGCTGGCGGACGAGGGGGTCTTGAAATCCTTTATTCTCATCATCATTCCCACGATGAAAGCAATTTTTTTTTATTGACCTCAAAGGGCAGGAAAACCCAGAAAACAGCTCATTATTGCAGGCGTGACTTTCCCATTATGAATATTTCCATAGTGGGAATGCTTTCCTGCGTGATAATCATGTTGGGAATCTCCCGATTTCAGAATATTTTCAGCCATTATTTTCCTCCGTTTTCCCAACATGATTCGCATGATGATTACCAGGGCTGTGATTTTTTTTTGCTCTGCGATTATTACCAATTGCCGTGGAAAATTCATCATCACAATTTAACTCTTCATCACTTAATGAGTTTTCGCTTGAATTTTCTCCGGGAGCGGGTGTTGGCTGATAGGCTGGCGTGGGCACATAAGATGGGATAGGTTTACTCCGCGTGCGGTCAAGGAACGGGTGCGAAGCGATTATTTTGGCCACATGCTCGCGCGTGGCGCCGGGAGAAAATACACCAACAATATGCATAACCTCATCAAATGAGTAATTGCCGCCCGATGCGCCAACTGAATTGCGAATCTGTGTAAGCACCTTTGTTGTCGAGGTAAGCTGCCTTAGCTCTAATGGTGTAATATACCCGCGCCGCACGGCGCTGTTTAGCTGATTGCGCAAGAGTACATCGATAGAAAAATTTACCGCCTCCTCCTTTGACTTACCGCCTGCCTCTGATGAAGCGGCAATCTGATCCAGGGAACCCTTGATGACGGAGTTTTTTACATAATGCACTTCGCCGCCCGGGAAAGATAGCTTCTGAATGCCATCGGGATCTTTGGTATCGATGCCCGCAACGGCGTAAAAGAACTTCGAAGCATTGCCTTCATAGCAGGGCAGCTTAGTGTTCTTTGGTGTAACGCCATCTTTGCCATCAGCCCTTATGTAGGTAACATTTGATATCTTCATTCCGTCAACCAGCTTCGGGTCATATATATGATGAACCACTTTTGGTTTAGGATTCATTACCAGTTGAGCCTCATGGCTTATTTTTTGTTTTGCCTTTGCAAGCCGCACCCGTGAGTAGTCGAACCCTTTTATGATAGACATTTCAAGTCGTATCTGTTCATCGTTTTTGCGGGCTAACATCATTTCGGTAACCAGCTCAAGCTCAAGATTGGTGATTTTTGTCATGCACGGCTTATGATTGCGCTTGCGGTATGAGCCGGGTTTTGGTTTGCCAAGCTCACGGTAGATGGTAGTTTTGCTTAATTTATACTTATCGCAAATTTCATTAAGCAGCTTTTTATGTTCATCCGGCGATGATTGACCAAGCTGGCGGAGTCTGAGAATATCATTGTGTAGCGAAAGGTTAAATTGTTTCATAAGTGTATTATTAAGATTAATGGATATGGATTACAGGTTAAAGGTTGCAAGCTTGCCTTACTGTACGGAGTGCAGGAAGGTTTGACATTTCACGTTTGACGTTTCACGTTATTATGCTATTAGCATAATATATCAAATATAATATATGCTAAATGCATTGTCAAGAGGAAAAATGAGTAATAACTGAAAATTTGAGGAAATAGGGGGGTATATTGTGGAGAAAATGCTTTCATCCTTCCTTCTCACAATTTCTCAATCACTGGATTTTGTTTTAAGAGCGATTTGTTCGTATTGAGAATACGTGCTTTCAATAACATGTTATGTTTTCCTAAATTTACCATATTCCTTATTATTTCAATAAAATAGTTTGAAATTCATCCAAAAAAATATAATCTTCATATTTCATACATGAAATATGAAGATCATTCACTGCTATATTCTTTATTCAATCTATTTAAGACGGTTTTATAGTCCTATAGATGTAATTTATCCATTTAGATTACGAATCTAACATGTTATATTGCTATTATTTTAATATGTCTTACATACAGTCTTATAGAGATTACATAGCCTAACATTGTATGAACCAATTACCAAACGAATTAAACGTTGGAAAAAATATTTACGACTCAATAGACAATGAACTTATTGATCTATTGGATTACGAGTTATTATCCAAATTAAATTCAATTCAGAGACAGAATCCTTATAAAAAATATTCGGACATATACATCGGTGGTGTTGCGGCTTTAACGAAAACGAATAGAGATATAAATCCCGATTGGATGTCGCAGTCCGCGAATTCATTTAGGGAAATTCTTTTCACATTGCGAAAAATCGAGGATAAAGCGCTGAATAAAGTATTAGCACACTATGAAAAATTAAATTTTGAAAAGGAAGATGCAAAAAAGTACAAGAACTATTTGGGCAATTTATTTGGTTTTTTTTCTGACTTGTCACACCATTTCTCTGATATTAAAAAGAAACAAAAAAAGGATTATGTAATAGGAGATAATTTTGTAATTAGCAGTGATAGCCTCACTTTTGAGAATTATGCTAAAGTTATACGTTTATATAAGGAATACCTAAAAGTACTTGTAGTTACAAGTATAGAAATACATCAGCAAATTGAACTATGTATTACGCAAAATCAAAAAGAAATCGAAATAATAGAAGCTTTTGTCAATAATAGCCCGGATTCAAAGCAATATTTTTACACGAAGGCTACTAAGGATTGGCTCAAGTGGTTATTGGATAATTCTTTTTTTGAACCATTCAAAATGGATATTTCAAGCGAAGGATTAGAATTAGAAGTTTATCCTGAACTAGAATATTTAAGGAAGATGGCTGAGATTGACCCTGAAGTAGTTACATATATTATACAGTCAATACAAATAACTAAACGCAATTGCCGTCTCATTTATTTTTTTTTCGATATTGTAGAGTTGCTACCTGCAGAAAAAATATCACAACTACTTGATAAAATTTATATTGAAAAATGGATTCCATTAGCACACGCTGCACAACTTAGTGGTTACCACTTTAAGGAGATTGTGGAAAAAGTAGTATCTCTAAATAATCCTGAAGCCACTTTAAAACTAGCTTTATTGATGTTATCAGTTAAGTCTAGTGATTCTTTTGCCGAAAAACAATCTTTATATGAATTAACATCTCCTTTTATGATTAGTCATCTTCTTGATTGTGGAATCTTCACAGCCTTGACAAATCTTGAAGAAAAATATCTTGATAAAGCTGTGAAGGAATTGAGTAGAATCTTGGATGAGACTATTCGGCTTGGTGAAATAAGTAAAAAAGAAGTATATGACTACAGTGATATTTTCACTTTCTATGACATTGACATTTCCTCACTTGATTTAGATAAAATAAGTAACAGCCGAAGAAATAAAAAAGATTATTTAGCTTTTGTAGCTGCACTAAAGAATCTTATTGAGAGAATAGTTGACCTTAATAAAAAATTGCAAATTGAACAAGTTTATAAACATATTGATAATCTCCCATCTTCAAACTTTTCGTGGCGACTGCGTTTGTTTGTTCTAGCTCGGGCTCCTGATTATTTGCAAACACATCTGAAAAATGGATTGTTTATAATATTTGAAATGATTGATATATATGATATCGGTAGTGATTTCGAATACCAGAATGCATTGATAAACTGCTTTTCGTATCTAAAAAATACTGACCAGAAATTATATATTGAAAATTTAATTATACATTACGAAAATAAAATTATATCCAATCCAGAAAAAGACTGGCTTAAGCGAACAGCCTGGGAATTAGGGTCTTGCATTCTACATGATATAAATTTAGACCAACGAGAGAGTATTGAAAATTTGGTAGGAATGAAATGCAACGAACATTACAAACCAAAACCAGTGTTTAATGATATCCGTGCAGGATATGTATCACATCAATCACCGGGGGATATATCACAACTTACAATTTCTGAATTGATATTAAAATTAAAAACTGACTGGACACCTCAAACACTTAAAGAGATGTACAAACAAGATGACTTTCTGAACCCTAGAGATTCTAAGGGATTATCTTTTGCTATATCAGCTGATGTTAAGATAAGAATTGATGAATATTTAGAGAGTATGAACGAATTTTATTCACCTGATATTGATCCCCAGTATTTATCTGCTGTATTACAAGGAATTATAGAAATGACTCGTAAAGAAAATATAATAAATCTGCAGCAATTGATAATTTTGATAAATTTTTTTAATAATATTGCAAATGATAAAAACTTATTAAATAATCCTGAGTTTCAATCGGGCAGTTCATATATATGGTCTCAATGGAGAGAAATTAGTATTTGTTGTAGCGATTTACTTGTATATTCATTTTCCAAGAACAATATAAAACATAAAATTATTATAGATAATGAAGGAATTCTAAAAAATATTTTTATGTACTTATTTTCATTTCCGGATTATAATGATAAATCAGATGTAGAAGAATCACCACAGGGACTTCACGGAATAGCCATAAACACAGTTAGAGGTAGAGCATTTGAAGCCTTTGTAGAATATGTAATTGCTTATGGTTTTTTATCTGAAGATATAAAAATCCTATTTTATAAAGTGTTGGCAGATGATAAGTTATATATGAAATTTTTAATTGGAAGATATTTGCCATTCTTTTTTAATATAAATGAAGCTTTTGTATTAGAACTGTTGCCACATATTTTTCCAACAGACAAAGAACAAATTTTTGTAGCATCATTTTCCGGTTATCTATCACAAGTACTGTACACCGATGTATATGAACACATGAATGAATATTATTCTCATGCAATTGATATAAAATCAAAGGATAACAGGAAGGAAAATAGCTTATATCCTAGTTACGACGAGCTTTTAGCTAGTCATATAGCACTTGCCTTTGTATTCGTAAATTTATCTGTTAAAGATAATCTTTTTGTTTCATTTTGGAACAGGAAAAATATTATAAGGCATCAAAAATTCATAGAATTTATTAGTGAATGTTGTTTGAATCATGAAAAAGTAAGCGAAGAATGGCTAAAGAAAAAGAATGTAAATATGTATAAGTTGATTGATTTTTGGGACCAATGTCTCAATGAAGTTTCGAACGAAGAAATTTTAGCGGGATTTGGTTCATGGATAAATTCAAATCAAGCCATTATACCAGATAATGTTGTTATAGAAAAAATAGCAACAACACTTCAAAAAACGAACGGAAAGCTTTCATGGAATTATAATTTCTTAAAACGCTTGCCAATTTTTGCCCAAGTTAATCCTGTAAAAACTTTAGAGGCAGTAACATATTACCTGTTTGGTAAGGCAGGCAAATTAAATTCAGAGCGCTATAAGTATCATTATGACGAAGAAATAAAGAAAGCATTAAGTGTTATTAACCAAAATGGAGATTCGCATCTTAAGCAACAGACAAAAAATTTAATAAATCTATTGATTAAAGAAGGCGGACATGTTTTTTGGGATTTAAAAGAAATTATTAACTAATAGTTATCTTTCGTATAGTATTGTACCTTTATAATTTCCTCTAAAAGCCTTACAGCTTCTGCTTTTTCTCTAGCAAATGTTAATATAATATCCTATTAAACACTTTGTTCCTTAACAAAACTAACGATATGTGTTGTAAAGCTTTTTGGCTTTTAACAGAGCCGTTACTTAAAATAGCTTTCCGGCATAAGGTTATTTATTACATTATCGTCTAGATAACTTCCTCTGCTAACGCAGAGTATGACGTACCTACTGGAATTTTCACCGCACAAGTTGCGTGGCAGGTATGACAAAATAATAACAAAGCCTCCATAAATGGAGGCTTTAGAATTGCTGCCTGGAACAAAAATTCAAACCTGATTAGTCAGGCTGACCGTTCTTATCGGCATCTTTAAATGCTTTAAAGTTCGCTTTAATGTTCTCTTTTATGTTCTTTTCAATTTCGCCGTTGTTGGCGGGATCAGTTGGATCCATGTATTCATTCGTTGTTTCATTCAAAAACCACAGGTAAGGAAGTATCCTTAACGTTACATTTGTTGAAGTTTCGGTGACAACCAGTGAGTTAGGAAATGTAAGCTTCTGCTTCGCTGATTTATCTGACTTATAAATAAACCTTACGCCGTTGTATGAACCCTTTACGATAACAGAATATCTTCCGTTTGCGTCTGCGAATTCAGGATCGGGCGGTGTTTCATTATCACTGAGCTTATGTACTTCAAAATTCAGCTTATCATACGTACCGACCGGTATTAAGTTTGAACCGATGAAGTTAGTACCGCCAACCTGGTTGAGGTCAAGGTATAACACAAAGGGTCCCACTTTTGAATTAGATGAATCGCTTGAGTTAGCGACATTCAGCTTTATATCTTTAAGCAGTATCTTAACAGTATCCAGCAGCAGTATCCCGCTGTTATCGGCTGTATCACCGGACTGAACATAGCTGAACTCTATATTATCACCCTGCGGTGCGATGGTATCTTCGCCGCACCCGGCAATAAACATACCGCCGGTTAAAATTGCTGCAAGAAAAAATTTGTAGGTATTTTTGGTTAATTTGAACAAAGTGCTCCTTTTTTAGTTATTGGATTCCTGGTTATTGGATGAATATAACCTATTAAACCAAAACAGCGGGGGATAGTTCCTACTTATTGTTAATAAAGGAGATATGTTATATTTTATTACAATCTATTACAAGGTTTTACAATTGATGCGCGATATCAGGAGCGGTTCACTATAATTATTTTTCCGGGCGGCAGGGTGAAAGCGCATCACGCTTTTCATCCCCCTTCATTTTTGAAGGCCGAAGGACTGGCTTTGACATGTGGGGAGCAGATTTTGAGGAATAGAGTTTATGCCAATCGTGAAATAATTGCCCGGTCTGGAATGATCTTAGACGGGGGTTTGTTTTTTGAATTGACTCCGTACTTTTTCGAACAAGGGGTTGCAACCCCTTGTTCTTGGTTTGCGGGTGACCTCTCCCCGTCCCGCTAAAGCGGGACTTCCCCTCTCCAAAGGAGAGGGGTCAGCCTGACACCATTAATCTCCGTGTCTCTGTTCCTCTGTGTTAAATGCTTTTGCTTTTGATAGGGGATATGATTTCTCGTTATGCAATAATAGCGGCAGGCAAGCCAGCCGCCTACAAAAGCAATGGTATCTTGCGTGGTAGTAAGGCCCCAAAGGGGTAAAAAGTGGCGTGCAATTGTTTTTGCTATTAATAAGGCAGTTCTATTTCCTCACACCCTTTAATACTATCGATCGGTCATTCAGGTAATCGTATGATAATGCGTACGCCATGTTTTCAGATGTATAGAAGACGGTGAAGTTCTGGAAATCTTCGTTTTCAATAAACTCTTTGCTCCATTTGGTGCCGTTGTAGTTGTAGAGGTATTCATTGTGATCAAGCAGGCTGAAGCCGCTTATGAAAATATTGCCCGGCGATGAACCGGCAAAGCCAATATCGATAAAGAAAAAGTCCTCAGATGTTATATGATCAGTGAAATCAGACCCGTTGAAATAGCTTATATACCTATCCATTGTACAGTATATCCGGTTCCCGATATTTTCTGTGAAGAATGTTCCTCCAAGCCCGCCGCCCAGGTTTTCTGAGTAAACCGTCTGCCATGCCGATCCGTTATACTTATGCATTTCTATGATCGTATTTGTAACTAAAGGGCTGCCTTCGTAGATCTTGCTTGAAAAATAAATATTGCCGTACTCATCTTTCATAAATGAATTGACATACCAGTAATTAGTATCGAAAGTGAATCCCTGGAAATTGCTTCCGTCAAATTTATATACTTTACCTTTTGGAGAAGAAAGCCAGTGCTCATTCTGTGATTTTGAATATATCGAATGAAAATACTCAGATCTGTCAGATGTATCAGCAATTGTGAAATCTTCAAACGCTGCGCCGTTCCATTTCTTTAATGCAGGTGAGGATTGGCTGTTTGAAATTACATTGTAACCCCCGACATAAATATTATTTGCATCAATTCCTGAAATGCAGTATCCCCCAAAAGGATAAGGCATATAATGCCGTATGTAATTCACGCCGTCGTACTCATATAAAGCTGATATTGTAAGTAAGAAAATTCTGTTCGTATCAATAAAAACCGCGTCATAAAAGTACTGACCGTTTATTGTATCACTTTCCCAATTATACCTTGCGCTGTCAAAACCGGTATTATTGACTGTTACAATTTCATCAGTACATGAATAAAAGCAAATTGAAATAATTAAACTTAAAAATACGGTAAGGAAAAATTTATGTTTGTTCAAAGCAGTATGATTGTTTTTATTGAATGGCAAAGAGTATGAGTTTTGCATTTGTGTTCATTTTTCTTATTCGGGATACACAAATATATAGTATAATTTCCGGATTTTTCCTGAAAAAATTGTTACATTATTAAGCAATTGCTTCTGCAAATGGGGGACTGATATGTAAGCGTTTTATCCCCCCTTCCGCCTCTATGAGGGGGGGGGGGCAGATTTTGAGGATAAGAGTTTATTCTAAACGTGAAATTATTTTCGGGGTTGGAATTAACCTGGACGGGGGTTTTGTTTTGAATTGACTCCGTACTTTTTCGAACAAGGGGTTACAACCCCTTGTTCTTGTTTGCGGGTGTCCTCTCCCCGTCCCGCTAAAGCCCCAAAGGGGTAAACAAGGACTTCCCCTCTCCCAAGGAGAGGGGTGAAGCTCAATTGAAGAACTTTTGTAATTCGAATTGCTGATTCGAGTAAAATCGAAACGGCGTTTCGATTTACGGTAAATGCAAAGAGCCGCTTTTCAGCGGCTCCTTACAAGTTAATTAATCAATCTATTCACCCTCACCCCCCAGCCCCTCTCCCAAAGGGAGAGGGGGGAGGTATGTTGAAATTATCGGTTTGGTTCCCCTCTCCTCATAGGAGAGGGGTTAGGGGTGAGGTTTACAATTCATTTCTTCCCTTTACTTCCGTCATCCTGTTTGGTTGGGGGAGTTGAATCCTTCTTAGGCTGTTCCTGCTTCGGAGGATCGTTCTTTTTGGGTGGATCCTGCTTTGGCGGGTCCTGTTTAGGCTGTTCCTGTTTAGGCGGATCGTATTGCTTTGGAGGATCATTCTTTTTTGGCGGAGGGTTATACTGCTTGTTACCCTCATTATTTTTATTGCCTGAATCATCCTTCTTCTTCCAGCCATCGTTATTGTTGCTGCCGGTGTTATCCTTGGTTTTCGTACCGTTGTTGTTCTTTGTACCGTTATCACCCTTGGTACTATTATCACCTTTGGTAGTGTTGTTACCATTGGTATTATTGTTGCCTTTGGTGCCATCGGTTGAACTGCCATCGTTCTTCTTTACGCCTGTGTTATTGCTGCCGACTTTATCATCAATAACTTTTTTATCGTTCTTTATCTTTACATCATCATCGGTTTTATTGCCGTTGTACTTTTTGACATTGTTGTACATCGATACATCATCAACAGGCTGGTGTTTACCGGTTGATTCTTCGATGTTCTTTACTCCGGGTCCGTTGTTATTAACACCGCCGACTGAAACTTTCGGGTTCACATCGTAAAATGAATTTTTGATAATCTCTGTTTGTATGTACGGATCAACAATCGGTCTTATTGGCGGAATAGGATCAGCGAAGCGGCGCTTCTCGACGAAGGTCCAGCATCTTACCTTATAGCGCATGTTGTGGCAGCGCCATCCGTAGCCGTGGTGATACCTTACCCACGGTGAAATGGGATACCAGCCGCAATAGCCGTCATTATACATCCACACAACCCATGCGGGCGCAAATACAAACCCGGGTGACCATACCCAGCCCCAGCGGTCTGACCACCACCATCTGCCGTAATGGCATGTGCGCCATCCCCAGGTGTAATATGATACCCACATCCAGCCGTAATTGGTGTACTGCCAGTACCCGTTTGAGTAAGGCGACCATCCTTCTTCGACGTTATTGGGTCTCCATACATAATCTGTGTTAATTTCAGGATCAATGCCTCCTGAAGCATCTGCAACTGCCTGCGGGTCAATTTCTTCTTTGGTGACTTTTATCCACTCGCCTTCAGTTTTAAGCTCTTCCTGTACGCCCTCGATGGTGAAGACGCTGTCGTTCTGGAAAACGACTGAGTCAGCCCCGCCGGCGAAGAGCTGCGCTGATGAGGCAATAACAAATGCCCCCGCCAGTGTAACTCCTTTGAAAAGTTTATGTAACAGCATTATAAACGCTCCTTCTTAAATGGTTTTGAATTATTGTCAGTTCTATTTATCCCCAAAAAAACAATAAAGCAAAACGCGGTTTGTAAGATACATCAGCCAGGGCAGATAGACCTTTGCCGACAAAGCTAAAATAATATAAAATTAATATGTTTTGGGTAACAATTTGTAAAAATATGTAACAGGGTAGAGAGGTATCTCATTTCGTTTATATCCCTCACCCCTCCGAAGGAGAATTCTGTGTTGAATGTAATTTAAAACTGTGTCAGGCAAGCCTGACACCTACAAAAGCAAATGCCCTTTGTGTACACAGCGGGGGGTGGGGTGCATAAAAAAAGCCAGCCAATTGGCTGCCGCGAAATCACAATTCACCTGATGACCCGGAGTCATCAGGTGAAGACCATACAATCTATATAAAATCTACTTTTTTTTATTAAATATAATACATATATTTATCATCCATAAAATAATCCATCTAAACTGATTGCAGACCTTTGAGGCAGAATTAACAACTGCACCTGAACTTGCCGTAAAAGTATCAGCTGAACTTCATGATGAGCTTCATCATGGTGAATTGATCGATAATGCGCACCCTGTGTATCCGGCCGGCAAGGGTTATTACATATGGTACAGAGACAGCGTCCCTGATGAAATAGATACAAACATAATTTCCGAAGAGTATGAATTGCTTTACCAATGCGTAAACCTGGTTGAGTACAAATCCAGGCTGAACATGTATGTTTCGGTTTACTCAGCCTGTTTAACCGTGCTGATACTGATACTGCTAACCTCACCATTTCTCCCCGATGCACTGGCTACTTTCACAGCAAACAGATCTGAGCTAACTGCAGTAAATAATAATATTTCCACTGCTGAGCCTAACACCGTTGAGGTGAAAAAGCCAGCCGGTGAAACACCCGAAGGTATGACAAAAAACAGCATTGGCTTCACTGACCTGAAGAACAATGTAATGTATGTTATGCTGCCAAACGGTAAATATTCTATTCAGGAGTCATCATGGAATACTGAAGTGAAGGCTTCAAGCAGGGTAAAGAGGCTTAATTCATTTGGTTTAAAATATACAAATGGTAAGTTAGTGAAGGCTGTGATTGAAAAAGCTGATATTCCCACTAAGGGCGTTTGGTACAGAACGAGGGTAGGGGAATTCGCTACGATAAATGGAGCAATAGAAATAGCAGTAAAAATAAGGACAGAAGAAAGAACAAAGAATTTTTCAGGACTTTATGTTTTCCCTATGAGTAATTTTAAAGTTTAAAATAGATTTTACATTTCAGCTTTTTATGTTTTGGCAGAGTCTCTCCGAAGAGGGACTCTGCGTTGCAGTTGGGTATAGTCCGCAAAGTCCTCAAAAAGCGAGAGACTCTGCGGGGACGGTGTAATATATAATCGGGTAAAATGGAACAAATCGTAGTTATTTTGTATTAATTATAATATAGGAGCAAACCACGTAAGAATTGCCTTTATTAAATGTCAATCATATACATTTAGACTCAACTATTCATAAAATTATTCACAAAAAGAACATTGCAAACAACTAATACTTGTGAGCTTAACAATAAGCTTGCCAAAGAATTTTTATTTGATAACTCCGGAGATATTATTTATTCCGCTAAAACCA
>JAUQWQ010000043.1 GCA_030835085.1 Ignavibacteria bacterium | reverse complement strand
CGGCAGTTTATTCCGTTCAGGAACATTGCGCTGGGGGATTTCTCAACATTAAATCCGTTCTGGCCTGTGTATAAACTCACCTGTGATGTATGCGCATTGCTGTGGCATGATTGGCAGTCCGGCGGAGCCGTCGGGTCCATTTGCTGAACTTTATGTTCTATTTGCGAGTGACATGTATAACACTTCATGCTGTGCTTTTTGATATGGGTTTCGTGCATCAGCTTGGTATCGGTGAACTTTTCAAGCCTTTCGGTTTCGAAATGACATTGGAAGCATCTTTCCTTGCCAACACTTCCGCTTCCTGTAACCGTATTAGAGTGGCAGTCAAGACATGCCATTTTGTTTTCAACAACACCGGTATGGTCATACCGGAAGCTTGCCATCTGTTCTTTGGTCTTATTTTCCCAGCTGTGGCAGGTTTTACAATCCGCCATTTTATCAAACTTATGTTCCGGGTCGTCAGATTTCTTGAAATGACAGGTAAAACATGTCGCTTCGGTGACCTCAATATGTGAACCCTGCACTACCTGTGAGTGACAGCTTGTACATTTAAGTGTCTTTCCCCTTCGCTGTTCCTGCAGGTGATTTTTATGAGAGAACATTACTCCCTTAAAATTGTATGTTGAATCTTTTATGCTCTGCATTTCATGGCAGCCTGAGCGTGCGCATGTATTATCGGGAATTTCTGCCCAGGGTTTGCGCTTTTTATATGACTGTGAAACATAACTTACTATCTGTACCAAACCGTTTAATTTACCGCGAACAGTACCGGAAATTCCGGGCTCAAAATGACACTCGACGCAATCAACTTTGTTATGAGCTGATGTCCTCCAGCTTTGATAGAATGTTTCCATGTAATGGCATGTTGGACAAAATGCAGGCCTTGAAGTATACTCAGCAGAACCCGCAAGAAGAATTAAAAATAATCCCAAATAAATACCGGTAAATAAGATGAATCTTCTGTATCCTCTTATTTTTTTGAAAAACCTGACCGGTTTTATTTCTTTTGTTTTTTCTTCGCTCATTTTATAATATTGTTATTCCTTATTAAAATCTACAGCACTATATTATATAACTTAAAACTATAATATTTATTGATGATCAATAACTTTGTACAGTAACTCCACACTTGCAGTGTGTCATTAGTACACACTTACTTTTTTTTCTTTACAGGATCTTTTTTTATTTTAGTGTTTTCGCTTGCAGCTTTCTTTTCTGCTGCTGAATTTTCAATTAATATGTTTTCTTTTTCAGCTTCTTCAGCAATAGCCTTCTTTTCTTCTTCAAATCTCTTCATTGCCGCGGCTTCTTTATCAGCTTCTTCTTTTTCTTCCTGCATTTTTTTATCCAGCTCTTCAAGCTCTAGCGGATGCTCATGCTCCATCTGTTCGCGGGTCAAATATCCTTTTGACCATGCTTTATTCATAGGCGCGACATCGGGATTCAGGAATATAAAGTAAAAATGCCAAACCAGTATCGCAAGTGATGCCAGTATCGCTTCGTAGTAATGGATAGCAGTCGATATATCCATTCCCGTTGTACCTACAATTTTCAAAAAAGTGTTTTCAAACCACAGAATGAAACCGGTTGCGCCCATAATGACCGTGCCCCATACAACAGCCCAGTATTCCATTTTTTCAATATAGCTGAATCTGCCAAGCTTTGGCTTTACATCTGACTTACCGATTAGGTAAAGCATAGAATCCTTAAAATCAAACAGGTCCTGTTTGCACGGGAGGAAATCCCTTACAAGCTGTTTGCCCCTTTCTGTAAATAATATATAGTACAAATGATACAAAGACGCACCTATCATAACAATAGATGCTACCCTGTGAACAACCCCGCGTGCTTCAAAGGCGTTATCACCAATAATATAGACTATCCACTTTACCCAAAAAGCTTCGGGGAATTTTAAACCGAATCCCGTGAGTATCAGCGTAATAAAACTTGTGAACAAAAGGAAATGCTGTACCCTTTCGCTTTTGCTCATCCGTAAATACTTTATATCTTCAAATTTTCCCTGGCTGCTCATTTTTTCTTTGTACTGTTCTTAGCGCTGGTGATATGTTTTTTATGCTGCCGTTTCCTGTAAAAATCGAGTATATTATGGAACACCATAAATCCGATTAACCCGAATATCATGAACATATAAAACCTGGTTATCCAGAATACCATGGGCGAATCTTCTTCGGGGTTCGTTAAATGTATCTTCTTTGTGAATAAAACTTCAGTTGCCCCCGGGTGACATTTACCGCAAGTCTGCGGAAGGTTCTTTTTGTTGATAGTAGAAAGTGTATCAGTTGATGGCCTTACGTTATGATTACCGTGGCAGCTTTCGCAGTTCGCCGCTTCTTTTCCGCCGCCCCTGATAGCCAGCCCGTGGAAACTCTCGCTGAAAGTTTCTGATACCTGGGTGGGCAGGTCATTTCTTTCAACCAGCTCAACTGAACTATGGCAGTTTGAGCATAATGTTACTATATCACGTGATTTTTCCAGTTTGTTCTCAACATTCTTAGTTACTATACCATGATTTCCGTGGCAGTTATTACATGTAGGCGCATCTTTGTTATCTTTGCCAACACCTATTTCGTGAATACTGCCTTTATAATCTGTTAGCTGGCTTGTATGGCAGCCTGACTGTCCGCAAGTATTTGCAATATTCTTTTTACTAATTTTACTGTCCGGATTATCAGTGCTTTCCATTTCATGCGCGCCATGGCACTGGTAACAGGTCGGCGCATCAAAATTGCCGTCCTTCAACGCTTTGTAATGCACACTGTTCTGGTACCCGGTAATCAGCTCTTCTTCACCCTTATAGTTTTTATGCGGAATCTTCCCATCTTTATGACAGCTTAAACACTTATCGGTTAAATTGATCTTCGAAAAATCATTTGAAAGCAGCGTTGACTGTATATCATGTTCTCCGTGGCAATCAGTGCATGTAGGCGCTTTATCACTTCCTTTAAGCAGTTCCTGCCCGTGTTTAGATCTTTTAAAATTCGCAACCGTTTCTTTGTGGCACTTACCGCATGTTTCCATAAGCCTTGCGCGGTTAGTTGAAGCTTTGGGATTATTCGGTTCCTGTATCATATGATTGCCGTGGCAATCAACACACCCTGCAGCTTCAAGCAGTCCGTCTTTTTCAACCGAAGCGTGAATACTTGTTTTGTAATGCTGAACGAACTTAGCCGAGCCTTTTTCTTCACCCGGGAATTTCTTCTCGTCAAGATGGCACTCAAGGCATGCCTGTGATTCAACAGAAATTTTTCCGCGGATTATCTTGTGCGAACCGTGGCAATCTGTGCATGTTGGAGCGTTCTTGTTGCCCTTGTTCATAACCTGCATGTGAATGCTGTTATTAAAATTCTTCTGATGCTCACCATGGCATTTACCGCAGGTTGAAGCTACTTCATTCTTAGCTATCTTCTTTACAACATGCCCTCCGCCGTGGCAGCTTTCACATGTAACATTATTCTTCGCATGCACGCTTTCAGAATAATGCTGAATATTCTGTTTCTTGTGGCAGCTTAAGCAGTTTTTAGTCTGTTCTTTGGCAAATTCTTTTGCCGGTTTTATATCGTGTTTGGTGTGGCAATCGTAGCACTTAACTTTTGCGTGTACATTGGTTTCGATATTCTTAGCTTCTTTATGGCACGATATACAGTTTACTTCAACCGGTGTTTTTGAGTGCGGAAGCTCATCAGGATTGTAATTTTCGTGGCAATCTTCACACTCAGCAACGTTATGAACGGATTTTTTATACCCTTCAGGATTTACGAAGAGCGAAACTTTTTTGCCGCCCTTATCCATGGTAAGATCTTTATCTTCATGGCATGAAAGGCAGACATCGGTGCTTGCATTTTTAATACGCGAATAGCTATCGGCAAATATCAATAGTCCGCTTACCAGCAGTACCGGCAGGAAGACTAGTAAAATATTTTTATGGTAGCTTTTCATGTGCAATTTTTATCCTGAAAAATACGAGTAACCAGCTAATATAATATTGATCAGTTTTCTGATTTTTTTATCTTTTCCGATATCTCTTCTACTGCTTTTTTAAGTTCGCTCAGTTTGAAAGGTTCTGACATATATTTAACGCCGTTTGTTTCTGTGAATTCTGTACCAAGAGAGGGAAGACAGATTATTGAAATTGAACTGAATTTCTGTTTTATTTTGCTTTTAAGCTCATCATCAATATCTTTATCAATAATAAGGCAATTTACTTCATTATCAAATGCTTTTATAAATTCCTCATTGATATTTTCTCCGCTGGTACAGCTGATGTTATACTGCTTAGGATCAAGTGTCTTCCTGATCAGCTGGCAGATCTCCGGTTTTATGCTCAGTATGTGTACTTTAAAATTATTCATGTATTTATAACTATACTATAATTACATACAAATTACGTGCCATAATATTGCTTATTTATTGCTAAAATTTGAACAATTTTGATAGTAATGTGGAAAAAATCTACAAATTCAGCGGTTTTTGAGGGGAATGAATGGGGATAATATTTT
>JAUQWQ010000042.1 GCA_030835085.1 Ignavibacteria bacterium | reverse complement strand
ATTTATCCTTATTACGGCTCAGATGGTTCCGCAGCTTTAGCTGCCGGGTATGATGTGCGGGTCGGACTAATCGGTCCCGGTGTATCTGCATCCCACGGGGTCGAACGAACCCACGAAAAGGCTCTGGATGAAACGTATAAATTGACGAAGTTATATATAGAGCAATATTAATAATTTCTTATATTCTCATTGACTTACCACATTGTTTTTATTATGTTTTCGTAAACTGGAGGTCATATACTTTGAAAAAGCTCTTTTTACTGGTTTTCGCCCTTCTCCTTCTCAACCCAATTATTGTTTCACAATGGCAGACATATAATGTTGCTCCATCAGGCAGATTTTTTGATGTAAGTGTTATAACACCACAAATTATCTGGGCATCAGGGGATTCAGCTAAAGTTTACCGCTCAACTAACGGCGGTTTGAACTGGCAGAATTTGAGTAGTATTCCTTCAATATATCCGGGTCTGCAAATTACTGCGGTTAATCAAAACCATGCATGGTTAAATCTTGGCACAAAAATTTATCACACTACCAACGGCGGCGTATTATGGTCAGAGCAATTTTATTCGCCGGTAACCTTTATTAATAAAATTCATTTTTTTAATCAGAATACAGGCTATCTTGTGGCAGACCAGACTGACAGTGTAGTTGGGTTTTTCGTTACACGTAATGGCGGCGCTAACTGGGTACGTTCAGCCAATTCACCGGTATTTGTAAATTCAACAAACTGGATAAGTGATAACGGGGCAAATTCTCTGGATACCAATTTTATCTGGTTTGTAGCTGAAGGTGTTCCCGGTGCATATTCACGATTCTATAAGCTCACCGGCGGTTTAAATAATGTCTGGCAATCGTATATTATCGGAAATTCTGTTCAGCAGTGCAAGTACGCCGCATTTAAGAACAGCAATACCGGCATAGTAACTTCATTAACACAGGGAATTTTAATGACAACAAATGGAGGTATGAACTGGAGCTTAATAAATGCTGCATCATTTCCGGAAATACATCGTGATATTATGATAGTACCGGGTACTGATTGGGTAATACAAACCGGGATGAGGAATACACGCATTAGCTACGATCTGTGCGCAACCTGGCAGCCATTGAGGCCATATGAATTTTACAGTTTCTGTGACTCAAAAGATACAAACAGCATTTGGGTTGCCGGGGCTAACGGACAGCTTCTTAAATATAATCACAGCTACATTGGTATAATTCAAATGAATTCTGAAGTACCTGAGAAATTCGTTCTTCATCAAAATTATCCAAATCCTTTTAATCCTGTAACAAAAATCAGATTTAATATCCCGAAATCAGGTAACATAAACTTTATGATTTACGATATATTGGGGAAAATCATTTACAGTTTAAGCGGTAATAAAACTGCCGGCACTTATGAGATAACTTTTGATGGAAAAGATATTGCCAGCGGAATTTATTACTATGCTGTTGAAACAAACGGATCGAGAGATGTTAAGAAAATGGTATTGCTGAAATAATTCATATTCTATATCATTCTAAGGCTAAGGCAGGTTAAAGACCTGCCTTTTTTGTATGGAATTGAAATTACGTATAAATTGTTTTATATTTATACGTAACAAAATATAACATTATGGATACAAAACTAACATTAAGTATTGATATAAATACGGTAAATAGAGCCAAAAAGTATGCAAAAAGGCAGGGAAGAAGCCTTTCTGACCTGGTTGAAAATTTACTGAAGGCAGTAACTTCCAATGAAAAAATCGATGAAGAAGAGCTTATGTCCCGGATCAGTCCTGAGATCAGGGAACTTATCGGAATAATTAAGGCTCCTAAAGATTTTGATTATAAAAAAGAATTGGGGAACGCCATTTGGGAAAAACACGTGAAATGAAAAAGATATTTTTAGATACAGATGTAATTCTTGATTTTATAATGAAGCGTGAACCCTTTCATTTAGCCAGCAGCAGTATTTTAGAACTTGCAAAACAGGATGCAGTCAAAGTATATGCATCAGCTTCCTGTTTTACAAATCTGTATTATGTGTTCAGGAAAATTGCAGGTGGCAACAAAGCAAAGCAGGCGATCAGTTCCATGCTGTTATATTTGAATATACTTGATGTCAGCGGTCATGTAATTAAGATTTCACTTGAATCATCATTCAGTGATTTTGAAGATGCAGTGCAGTATTATACTGCTATTAATAATAAAATGGATATATTGGTAACAAGAAACATTTCAGATTATATACTTGATGATATTCCTGTTATGCTGCCTGAAGAATTTTTAAAAACTTTCTGATTTGGATCTCTTCGGAAACGAGAATACAACAAAGCAAAACACTAAACCACAGGCGAAATTTCAGCCGCTGGCGGAGCGTATGCGCCCCAAAACGCTTGATGATTTTGCAGGGCAAAAGCATCTCATAGGTGAAGGCAAGCCCATAAGGAAAATGATAGAGAACAATAATGTGTTCTCGATGGTCTTCTGGGGTCCCCCGGGCGTGGGCAAAACCACACTTGCGCTCATAATTGCGAATAGCGTAAATGCTGAATTCATTCAGCTCTCAGCGGTGTCATCGGGAGTAAAAGATGTGCGCGCGGCCATAGAAAAAGCTGAAATTAACCAGAAACACCTTTCACGAAAGACGATATTATTCATAGATGAAATTCACCGCTTCAATAAAGCGCAGCAGGATTCACTGCTGCACTCAGTTGAAAGCGGAGTGATAACATTAATTGGCGCGACTACGGAAAATCCGTCGTTCGAAGTAATATCACCGCTGCTTTCAAGATGCAGAGTGTATGTTCTTGAAGATCTTTCCGAAGATGAGCTTATGCTATTGGCTGATAATGCTCTGACAAAAGATACCGAGCTGAAAGACCTGAAAATAGATATTCAGGATAAAAAACTGCTGCTGCAGTTTTCAGGCGGTGATGCAAGGAGGCTGTTAAACGGGCTTGACCTTGCGGTCAGATCAACCCCGCCTGATAATAACGGAATAATAAATATCACAAATGATGTTTTAAAGGAAGCTTACCAGAAAAATTATATAAGGTATGATAAAGATGCTGAAGAGCATTATAATATTATATCAGCATTCATAAAAAGCATCAGGGGCAGCGACCCTGATGCAGCAGTCTATTGGCTGGCCAGAATGCTCAAAGGCGGCGAAGAGCCAAAATTCATTGCACGAAGGATGGTTGTGCTTGCATCGGAGGATATTGGTAATGCTGATCCATACGGGTTGACCATGGCTACATCAGCATTTACAGCAATTGACTACATCGGCATGCCCGAAGCGCAGCTTGTGCTTGCACAGGCTGCTACATATTTGGCCAGCGCGCCAAAGAGCAATGCATCATACCGCGCAATTATGAGCGCAAAGGAAGATGTTGAGTTGACCGGTGAGCTTGGGGTTCCGCTGCATTTAAGGAACGCCCCTACCAAGCTGATGAAGAGCCTTGATTACGGAAAGGAATATAAATATTCCCATGATTATGAGGGTCACTTTACCGAACAGCAATACCTCCCCGAAGAATTAAAGAATAAAGTGTATTATAAACCAACGGGAATAGGCGAAGAAGCGAAAATACTTGAACGCCTGAAAAACTGGTGGAAAAATAAAAAAAGATGATAATATTAAACTGAGATAATAATATGATAACCCTGGAAACGAAAAAAAGGAAACTTGAATATGCCATCGGAATCGATCTTGGCGGGACATTTATTAAATCAGCCATAGTTGATTCCAAAGGAAAAATTATAAAACATTACAAGACCGAAACATATTCGGAAATTTCGCCGAAGAAGGTTTTAAGTCAGATTGAAAAGTGTATTGATTACCTGAAAACGGATTTTAAGAAAGAAATTGTTGGCATTGGGATAGGCGCGCCGGGTATTGTAACAAACGGAGTAATGAAGTATCCACCGAACTTTAAAGGATGGAAAGAAGTAAACTTAGCCAGACATTTCGCAAAGAAATATAAGACAGAAGCGATAGCAGATAATGACGCCAACTGCGCCGGACTTGCAGAGCTGAAATTCGGGCATGGTGCAAAGCATAAAAACTTTATTTTCCTGACTCTTGGCACGGGTATTGGCGGAGCTATGATAATTGACGGCAAGTTATACAGGGGTGAGCAAAACGGCGCAGGTGAGTTTGGTATGATGACAATTAATTATAACGGTCCGGTATGCCTTGGCGGCAATCAGGGCTCTGTGGAGGCACACCTGGGCAGGAATTATTTTCTTGAGCAGAATAAAAAGGAAATTAAGAAGCTTGGCAAAAATATTGATTTTGCAGATATCAGCCGGCTGGCATTAAAGGGTAACAAGACTGCAAAAAAACTGTTAAATTTGTACGGATTTTATCTTGGGGTTGCAATAACAAACTATTTTAATCTGATGGATGTCCGCACAGCAATTCTTGGCGGGGGAATATCCAATGCTTATAAGAGTTTTATCGGTGAACTTAATAAAACCATCAAACAAAGAAGCATAAAAACGATAAGAAATAAATTCCGCGTACTGCGCTCAACAATTAATAATAATGCGGGAGTACTTGGCGCAGCGGCACTGATTTTTGAGTAAATAAAAAATATATTTATGGGATTAAAAAATATACTTTACAAAGTTGAAGGCGGGATTGCAGAAATTGTACTTAACCGCCCTGAGAAAATGAACTCGCTTGATGAAGAGCTCATTCATGACCTTGGCGATATGCTGAGGGATTTTTCAGTGAACGAAGAAGTGAATGTTGTGGTGATAACGGGAGCCGGCGGCAACTTTTGCTCGGGGCTTTACCTCGATTACCTGCAAAAAATATCGGAGTACGATATCCTGCAGAATAAGGATGATTCCAGAAAGTTCAAAAATATGCTGCTGAATGTGTACAACTGCTCTAAGCCTGTGATCGCCAAAGTGCAGGGCTACTGCCTTGCAGGCGGATGCGGAATTGCATCGGCATGTGATATTATTATAGCGGATGAGACCGCGAAATTCGGTTACACAGAAGTCAAGATTGGTTTTATCCCCGCTATAGTTATGCTGTTTCTGCTTAAACGCGTAACGGAGTCACACGCAAAAGACCTTTTGCTTACCGCCAGAATGATAAATGCAGATGACGCATACAGGATGGGATTTATCAATCATTTTGTGCATTCAACAGAGCTTGACGCAAAAGTGAACGAAGTATGCCAGACGCTGATGAAAAACTCGGGGACCTCGCTAAAGCTGACTAAGGAAATGTTCACGAACATCAGCGGAATGGATTTTGAAAAAGCGCTTGAATATGCGTGTGACCTTAATGCTGTTACGCGTATGACCCCTGATTGCAAGAACGGGGTAGCGAAATTTTTGAGTAAACAAAAGTAATATAGAGATGTTACATAAAAGTACAATAGATTTTTTAAAGAAGCTAAAGAAGAACAATAACCGCGATTGGTTCAATGCGAATAAAAAATTATACGAAGACGCAAGGTATGATTTTGAAGTGTTTGTGTTTGAGCTGATACAGAAAATCGCAGAGTTTGACGAAACGGTCTCCGGACTTGAGCCGAAGGATTGTATGTTCAGGATATATAAAGATGTGAGGTTTTCGAAGGATAAGACTCCCTACAAAACCAATTTTGGTGCAGCAATAAACAAAGGAGGAAGGAAACTTTCGATTGCGGGATACTATATACATATTAGTCCGACCGAATATTTTTTAGGCAGCGGGCTGTATATGCCGGCACTTGATAAGCTGCTTGCTGTGAGAAGCAGTATCGCGGCAAAATCAGCAAAATTCAAAAACATCGTTGAAGGTAAAGAATTCAAAAAGAATTTCGGTAAACTGTGGAATGGTGATACTCTTAAGACTGTGCCGAAAGGATTTGATAAAGAGCATCCAATGGCTGAATACCTGAAGTTGAAAAGTTTTATATGTGATCATATCGTTAAGGAAGAAAAGGCGCTATCGAAAAATTACGGTGATTATATAGCGAAGATATTTAAGACCGCGAAGCCATTCAATGACTTTTTGAATGATGCGATAGGGGCGGGGTAGCTTTACATTCATAGGATGAACTGCTGACACAACTGCAAAAAGATCTTCAACCGGGAATGTGTTGTTGGTCAACTTAGAAACAAGTCAGGCAAGACCAACAACGGGGTAAATTGGAAATAGAGATGCCCGCTTTCACGGGCATACTAATATTTACATATCCACTTTAATAATTATCTGCTGAATAATTGTACCCTTATCATCAAAATCTTTGATAGAGGTATATGCTTTTCCGTTCAGGTTATTTTTAATGTAACCTACGATAAGCACATCAGTAATTGTACCGGAAATTGTCATTTCTTTGTCTGGAGAGGTGCTCATTAACAATGCATCACCTTTTTGCGTAGCCATTATAAAAACTCCAAAGTAACCGGTTTTATTATCAGAAGTAAACACTTCCTTTGATTTCAATACTGTTTTATCTTCTTTCCTGTCGTAGGTAATTGAATCAGTCGTAGTAATCTTGACAGATACATTTGTACCGATAAGTCCGTTGAGCTTTTTATAAGCCAGATTTTCCTTTTTAGCGGGAAGTTCATCGGAATCATAAATTTTATACATTTCATCACAAAGCTTATCCAGGTCAAAACTTCCCGAAAATGTGCTGCCCGAAAACATGAATGCGAAAACAAGTAATAATATTGAGTATTTCATAGATATGGATTATTTTATTACATAAATTTATGCTATTTGTTCAATGTTTGAAACATAAAAAATGAGTATAGGTTAGTGAATTGGGGGTAATAATCGCCCTCAAAACTAAGCGGGCAAATCTCTATATTTGCAGACTAATTATTTAAATATGGCTCTAGTAAATTCATCCAGAAGATTAAAGAAAAAGATCGGAATTGTCGGTTTTCCCATGGATTTAGGCGCAGACAGGCGCGGTGTTGATATGGGACCCTCGGCGCTCCGTTACGCCCATGTTCAGCAGAAACTTGAAAAAATGGGCTACTCCGTTAAAGATTTCGGCGATATTTTCATCGAAGGCGCTGAAACCCAGCGCATAAGAAATCCGAAGTTAAAATTCCTCCCTGAAATTATCCGTTCATCCAAGATATTATCCAAGAAAGTGGAATCACTTTTGAACAGGAACTACTTTCCGCTGATACTGGGCGGTGATCATGCAACCGGGATCGGCAGCATTGCAGGAATTGCAAGCTACTGCCGAAAGAATAAAAAAACTCTTGGCGTCATATGGATAGATGCGCATGCGGATATGAACACTCCCGATACAACGCCATCAGGCAATATACACGGAATGCCTCTTGCGGTATCACTTGGTATTGGCGAAAAGAGGCTGACACGCATCGGCGGATTTTCACCGAAAGTGCTTGCTGAAAATACCGCGCTGATAGGGATAAGAGATGTTGACCCGCTTGAAGCTATTACAGTTAAGCAGTACAGGGATAAAGGCATGCAGGTATATACTATGACCGATGTTGATAAGCAGGGTGTTACAAGAATTATTGCAAGGGTACTTAATGATTTTAAAAATGAGGTTGACCACATACATATAAGTTTTGATCTTGACGGTGTTGACCCCGATTATGCAGGCGGTGTTGGTACCCCGGTAGAGGGCGGCTTAACATACCGCGAAGCATCCGTAATTATGGAAATGGTTGCAGATTGCGGCTGCATGAGCTCACTTGAAATGCTTGAAGTGAACCCGATACTTGATACAAAGAACGAAACATCAGAGCTTGCGGTTGATTTCATTGAATCAGCTTTGGGTAAATCAATTTTGTATGAATAAAGACTTTAAACCGTTGAAACGGTTTTTGTGTTAATGATAATTAAGTAACCCACGACTCCTGAGAGAACAGGCAGGGAAATCGTGGGCTTTCATTTTACTATTTAAGGGTTCCTATTTGTAAAAAGTTATTCAGAGAAAGACGCAATACTTCAAAAAATGAAAAATAAAAAACCATTCCTTTTCGATCTGACTTTAAAAGAACTGACTGATATTATTACGGAGCTGGGAGAGCCCGCTTACCGCGCGAAGCAGGTATATGAACAGGTTTACTCTAAGGCTGTAAGTTCATTTGATAAAATGAACGGTCTGCCCAAAGGTTTAAGGGAAAAACTCGCTGAAGTTATTGACGTATCTCATTTGACTACCCAGATTGATAAGCTTTCAAGCGATAATCATACCCGCAAAATACTTTTTGGCCTGCCGGATGGCGCGCAGGTTGAAACAGTGCTTATGGGTTACATCATCCGCAGAACTGCTTGCATATCAACACAGGCGGGCTGTGCACTTGGATGTACTTTCTGCGCGACAGGGCAGGGGGGTTTGCAGCGAAACATTTCATCAGGTGAAATTGTTGAGCAGGTAATGTTCTTTGAGCGCGAGCTTCGCAAAAAAAATGAAAAGCTTACAAATCTCGTATTTATGGGAATGGGTGAGCCGTTCGCCAATTACAATGAAGTGATGAAAGCAATTGAAACACTCACCGACCCAAACGGGTTTAATTTCGGTGCGCGCAGAATTACAATTAGTACGGTTGGACTTGTTCCGTATATCGATAAATTCACCCTTGAGCAAAGCCAGGTAAACCTGGCGGTTTCGCTTCACGCTGCAACCGATGAGCTGAGAGAAACGATGCTGCCGATAAATAAACGATATCCCATAAGAGAGCTGATAAAATCCTGCAGAAATTATGTGAACAACACGCACCGCAGGATAAGTTTTGAATGGGCATTGATAGATCACGTAAATGATACCACGGCACAGGCTGAAGCCCTAACGGGATTGTTGAAAGGAATGTTGTGCCACGTGAATTTTATACCGCTTAATCCGACAAAAGGCTACGGCGGGCATGAATCAAAAAAAATGAGGATATCGCGTTTTATGCAGATACTTGATGAGGCCGGAATCCCGAATACTTTAAGGATAAGGCGCGGGATAGATATTAATGCCGGATGCGGGCAGTTACGGCAGGAATCAACTTAAAAAAGTAAGATCCCCTTCCCGCCGGGGCGGGGCAAGCTGTCACGCAGAGGCGTGACACTCGCCCTTTGTAAGGTGGAGACAATATAAGAATTTAAACCGCCGGATAAGGATTCATCAAACTAATTGATAATCAGTTAGATTTCTTCAATTAAACACCAATTCCCTAACATAAATCATATTTTCCACTGATATATATTATAGTAATTTCGCCTAAAAAAGGCTATTTTAGAACAAGAAAATTCAGGGTTTTAAAATGATTTTTGTATATTCACATAAAACCCGTACTGACAACTGATAATTAATTAATAGAAAATTTTATAAGGATCAATTTTTATGCCTACAGATAAACGTATTACTGATTTACTGAAGCTTCACAACATGCGTGAAAAAGCCAAACTGGGCGGCGGTGAAAAAAGAATAAAAGCGCAGCATGCCAAAGGCAAGTATCTTGCCAGGGAAAGAATTTTTATGCTGCTTGACCCCGGTACTTTTGAAGAATATGATGCATTCGTAACACACCGCACACATGATTTTGGTATGGAAGAGCAGATATTTTTAGGAGACGGCGTTATAACAGGCTCAGGCAGAATTGACGGAAGGCTGGTATTTGTGTTCAGCCAGGATTTTACCGTGTTCGGCGGTTCACTTAGCGGCGCGCATGCTGAGAAGATATGCAAAGTTATGGATATGGCTGAGAAGATGGGTGCACCTGTAATAGGTCTGAATGATTCCGGCGGCGCTAGGATACAGGAAGGTGTAGTATCACTTGGCGGTTACGCTGATATATTTTTACGCAATGTGCTGATGTCCGGTGTGATTCCGCAAATAAGCGCTATTATGGGACCCTGCGCCGGAGGCGCGGTTTATTCACCGGCAATCACAGATTTTATTTTTATGGTTAAGGGCAAAAGCCATATGTTTGTTACGGGTCCGAATGTTGTTAAGACCGTTACACATGAAGAAGTAACATTTGAAGATCTTGGCGGCGCGAAGACGCACTCTACAAAATCAGGGGTCACACATTTTGCATGCGATGATGAAATGCAGTGCCTGCAGCACATCAGGAAACTGGTAAGCTACATTCCACAGAACTGGAGAGAAAAAACACCGAAGCGTGTTTCAGTTGATGATGCGGACAGGATTGAAATGGAGCTTAACCATGTGATACCGGAGGATAACACCAGACCCTATGATATGAAGAAGATCATCAATCTTGTGGTTGACCAGGAAGAAAAACCGAAGTCAGAATTTGACGAGGAAATTGATAAGAACAAAAAAGAGAAAAAAACCAAATCAACCAAAGGCTTACCGGAGCTGGTAAAACCGGGTTTTGTTTCAAGTTTCTTTGAAACACAGGAATTATTTGCGCCGAATATTATAACAGGTTTTGCAAGGCTTGATGGTATTTCTGTTGGTGTTATAGCAAACCAGCCAAGCAAAATGGCGGGTGTGCTTGATATTGACGCATCAGTAAAAGGTGCCCGTTTTGTTAGATTCTGTGACGCGTTTAATATTCCATTGGTAGTATTTGAAGATGTTCCGGGTTTTATGCCGGGGACATTCCAGGAGTGGCGCGGAATTATCAAACAGGGCGCGAAGCTGCTCTACGCTTTCGCCGAAGCAACAGTGCCGAAGCTTACGGTAATTACGCGTAAAGCCTACGGCGGCGCTTATGACGTGATGAACAGCAAGCACATACGTGCTGATTACAACATCGCATGGCCGGGAGCAGAAATCGCAGTGATGGGTTCAGCCGGCGCGGCTGAAATTATTTTCAAAAAAGAAATTGACGCTGCTAAAGACCCGAAGAAGGCATTTGATGAGAAGGTTGAGGAGTTCAAGGAGAAGTTCGCTAATCCATATGAAGCCGCTAAGTTCGGCTATATTGATGATGTAGTTGAGCCATCAGAGACACGCATAAAGCTTATAAAAGCATTAAGAATGCTGCAAACGAAAGTTCAGTCAAACCCGAAGAAGCGGCACGGAAATATTCCGCTATAATAAAAAATTAGCAAAAAAGCCCCTGTAATATACATTATTACAGGGGTTTAGTTTTTTTGAGATATTGTAAACACTTTTTATTTGCTATATTTAACAAATTCCCGGAGGCAAAATGAAAACCTTTTTTGTAGTAGCTCAATATCACAACCCAATTGTTTACCCTGATATAGGATATACACGCCGAATAAATTTACCAAATAATTTCAATCAATTAAATTCCTTATGATATGAAAAATCTAAAAATTATTATAATATTATTTAGTTTATTTTTTGTAAATGTTTGCCATTCACAAAGTGAAAATTGGAATTTATTAACAACTTCGAGGCAACTATCATACATCAATTTTATTGGATTGAATAAAGGTTTGATTTACGGTGGAAACATTGTATATAAAACTACCAATGAAGGAATGAACTGGGTGCTGCAAAATTTTTTATCAGTTCCAATAGATACAAGATTTAATAATTTAACATTTGTAGATTCATTATATGGATGGTCACGCAATTCATTTACTTCATTGGCAAAGACTACAAATGGCGGTATATATTGGAATCCGGTTTCACTAAATGTATCTTTTAATTTAATTACTTCAGTATATTTTATTAACAGAAATACCGGCTGGATTGCAGGCAAGGGATATATTAACAATTATAAACAGATTATAAGAACAACAAATGGAGGAGCTAACTGGAATGTGATAAACAGTAGTCTGCAATTTTTCCCTAATCAAATATATATGCAGAATAGCAATAAAGGGTTTATTATTGGGGATAGTACTTTGGGGATGACTACTGATTCAGGATTTAGCTGGACATATCAAAGCATTGGCGGTGGTCAATTATTAAACAAAATACAGTTTGTTGATTCACTTAGAGGATTCATTTTGGGAAATAATGCCAATTTTCTTAAAACAACAAATGGAGGAGCAAATTGGATTTTTTTACCGAATGTAATTGGCAACACAAGCAATATGTATTTCATAGATTCACTAAACGGCTGGATAACTGAATCTTCCGGGGGGAGGCGAATATGGAAAACAACAAATGGCGGTACAACGTGGCAGGTAAGCTATAATTTTGCTAATGCATTGGATATATATTTTAAGAACATTAACACTGGTTGGGCTACTTTAACTGAAGGTACTGTGCTAAAGACTACAAATAGTGGTATTAATTGGTTTTATAATATTATCCCGCCTGCAGGAACAATACGTTCGATAGATTTCAGAAATAATACCGGGCTGGCTGTAAGTTACCAGGGTAAAATTTATAAATCAAACGACAGAGGTTATAATTGGATTAATGTATTTTCAATTAACAACTCAATTTTACAATCAGTTGATTTTGTAGATGATAATACCGGTTTTGTGTGTGGTGATTCAGGAAGGATTTTAAAAACTACCAATTCTGGTAACAATTTTGTTGATATAAGTTTTGGAAATAAGAATTATAATTCAATCTTCTTTTTAAATAATAACACTGGATTTATATGCGGTTCAATAGGAGCGGTACTAAAGACAACAAATGGCGGATTGAATTGGAGTAATTTATTGAATAATAACAGGTATCTAAATGATATTTTTTTTATAAATTCTTTAACTGGATATATTGCTTCTGATAGCGGGTTAATATTCAGAACATCAAACGGTGGTTTAAACTGGACTTCTAAATATGCCTACAAAAATCATGAATACAGAAGTACGTATTTCATTAATGAGAACACAGGATTTGCAGTAGGTGATAATCATATTAACGGGCCTCCGAATTTAGTATCCGGCACAATCGTAGTAAAAACTACGGATTCCGGATTGAACTGGACTCCGGTAATTGAAGAAAGTTACCAGGGGATAAGATATTTTAATGATATAATTTTTGTGAATGAACTTACCGGATATTTAGTCAAGAAAATTGATTACACGGGATATATTTCCAAAACAACAAATGGTGGTGAGAATTGGTATCATGTTTTAGGACCGGTTGGATATTCTCAGAATAATAATGATGGAGGTTTGTACTGCATCTCAGCAGTAGATGAAAGCAATATTTGGGCTGCAGGAGATAATGGAACTATAGTCTCTACAAGTTCACCTGTAGGAATTCACAATGTTAAATCCGAAATCCCCAAAATTTTTCTTCTCTGCCAAAACTACCCCAACCCCTTCAATCCGCAAACGAAGATTAAATTTGATGTGCCGTCAAATGTCAAACGTGAAACGTCAAATGTGAAACTTATTATTTATGATCTGCTGGGAAGGGAAGTCACAACACTAGTAAACGAAGAGCTGAGACCCGGCACATATGAGGCTGACTGGGACGGCTCTAATTTATCCAGCGGTGTGTATTTTTATAAAATAATTTCAAATAAATTTACTGAAACCAGGAAAATGGTTTTAATGAAGTAAGAAGATATATTATATGAAAAAAAATATTATCTTGTTAATGCTAATTATTATATCAGGTACCTCTTTTTGCCAGTTTAATAATAAAAATTTCTTCCCACTTAATGTTGGGAATAAGTATATTTATTTTTGCTCCTGGTTTTCGTTTCCCGGTGGAGGGGGTTCAGCAATGAAAGTATCATATATTACCGGGGATACGATTGCCTACGGTAAAAGATATTATTTTATGTTAAATTTTCCTTTTATAAATAGTTGGGTTCGTTTAGATTCATTGACAGGTAGTTTGTATAAATTAGATATTAATAATTCTTGTTCCTATTACAATCATGAAATAATAATTGATAGTCTAAGAGCTAAATTAAATGCAGTTACCACAAACTGCATATTCCAACAGTATCAAATTACTTGTACAGATACATCATATTCAAATATTTTCGGGACTTTAAGGCAAAGAAAAAGTTTTTCTAATTACTGTGCTTCGGCACCTTATACTTGTATAAAGGCAAGGTCATACTTTGATTCAATTGGTATTTCAGATTATTCATATAGTTTTACTGGGGGAGGAAACAGTTATCAAGAAACATGGGAGCTTCGTGGCTGTATTTTAAACGGAATTCTATATGGCGATACTTCAACAGTCTTAGGAATTAGGCCTATCAGTTCTGAAGTCCCTAAAAATTTTCATCTCTCCCAAAATTACCCTAATCCGTTCAACCCGCAAACGAAAATTAAATTTGATATACCCGCCCACACGAAATGGCAAACATCAAATGTAAAGCTAATTATTTACGATCTGCTGGGAAGGGAAGTAACTACACTCGTAAACGAAGAGCTTAAGCCCGGTACATATGAGGCTGATTGGGATGGCTCGTATTATTCAAGCGGTGTGTATTTATATAAGTTAATTTCCGGTGATTATACCGAAACAAAGAAGATGGTATTAATGAAGTAAAAACTATATACCTAATGTTATGAAAAAGACATGTTTACTTATTACTTTTTTAATAATAACAAATTTTTTATATTCTCAATGGCAGCCCGATTTGCGGCTAACCATTGATCCAGCATTATCTTTTACTTGCAGAAATAATACAAAGTATGTTGCAGCAAGTGGAGATTTTCTACATGTTGTTTGGATGGATTACCGTGATGGGAACTTTGAGGTATATTACAAACGCTCAACAGACAGAGGAATATACTGGGGGGCTGATATTCGTTTAACTAATGACTCTGCTTCTTCAAATTATCCTTCCTTGGCAATTTCCGGTTTGGTTGTTCATGCAGTATGGGAAAATAATCTTTACGGAAATTATCAAATATTCTATAAGCGATCAACAAACGCGGGTTTAAGTTGGGATGTAGACCAACAGCTTACGAATTACTCTCTTACTGAAGAATTCCCCAGCGTTTCTGCATCCGGTACAAATGTACATATTGCCTGGAATGACAAACGGGATGGGAATTATGAAATATACTACAAGCACTCTACAGATAACGGTATAAACTGGAGCGAAGATATACGACTGACAAATAATTCTCTTAATTCTGAATATGCAAGTATATCAGCATTTGGTCAAGTTGTTTGTGTTGTATGGCAGGAAAGGAGTAGTGTAGACACGGAGATATATTACAAACGTTCAACAGATAGAGGCTTAAGTTGGGGAGCAGATTTACGTCTGTCGAGTAATAATGTCTATACATCAAAAACTCCTTCCATTTCGGTATCAGATATGTATGTTATTGTTGTATGGGAGGATCATCGTGATGGAAATGAAGAAATATATTATAGGCTCTCGACAGATGAAGGGTTAAATTGGGGAGCAGATAATCGTTTGACGAGCAATAATTATACTTCAACAACACCCTCTGTTCTTGTTTCGGGTCCGAGTATTCATTTAACTTGGGATGACAATCGAGATGGAAATAAGGAGATATATTATAAATGTTCAACAGATTGGGGATTGAGTTGGGGAGAAGATATACGTTTGACTAGTAACTCCTCTTATTCATATTTTCCTTCAATAGCCATTTCGGGACCTTTCGTTCAAGTTGTGTGGAATGACAGTCGTGATGGTAATCCGGAAATATACGGCAAACGCAACCCTACAGGCAATCCAAATTGGATCAAGTTTATTAGCTCTGAAATTCCCAATAATTTTTCTCTCTCCCAAAACTATCCCAACCCGTTCAATCCGCAAACGAAGATAAGGTTTGAACTTCCTTCGCTGACGCGAAGTAAGTCAAGTATTCTGGTTAAGCTTGTCATTTACGATCTGCTGGGAAGGGAAGTTACTACACTTGTAAACGAAGAGCTTAAGCCCGGCACGTATGAAGCTGACTGGGACGGCTCGAATTTTTCCAGTGGTGTGTATTTTTATAAGATAATTTCGAATGATTTTGTTGAAACAAAAAAGATGGTTTTAATGAAATAAAATTGTAATAAAATGAAAGATTTAAAACTTATTATAATATTTTTTAGCTTAATATTTACAAATTTATGTTATTCACAGAGCGGTTGGTTTTGGCAGAACCCTCTATCAAGTGACGCAACTTTTTATAAAGTACAATTTATTAACAACAATACAGGATACATTTGTGGTAACGACGCAAATGTACAAGGCTTTTGTCTAAAAACTACAGATGTAGGTAATACATGGTTTGTAACTGATTATGATAGTGGAGATTTATTTCGG
>JAUQWQ010000004.1 GCA_030835085.1 Ignavibacteria bacterium | reverse complement strand
CAAAAGGCGGGTAAGTTTACCCGCCTTTGTAGTTTGTAAATACAAATAATTTATATTATTTTTAACTAATCAAATTTCACCCGATTTGAAAAAACTATTAAAAATAACTTTTACACTGATATTTACAACAATTTTATTGCTAGGCTTTGCTGTGCCTGTAAACCCGCCCAACGGCACATGGTACCAGCAGTTCTTTCCAAACTTGAATGGGAGGGTAATTTCTGATATTACTTTCATTGATAGCTTGAACGGGTTTGCGGTAACTCGATTGAGTTCTTCAAATGATACAAACTACATCCTTAGATCAACCAACTCAGGCGATAACTGGAGTATTGTTTACAGGCAATATACCTATTCAATTGCTCCATTTAATAAAGTTAAATTTTTAAATAAAGATACAGGTTTTGTTGGCGGTAATAATTTATTAAAAACCACCAATGCGGGAATAAACTGGATAGCTTTACCACTGCCGGCAGGTTCATTTTCAAGAGATTTTTTTGCATTAAATGAAGATACTATTTGGTTTGCTGATTTTCTTCCTTTTGACGGCGGTTTATTCAGGTCAACCAATAAAGGATTGAACTGGGAAAGACAGTTTGACGCTTCGCCTGCTCCAAACCCCGAGAGAGTGTATATGTATAACGGCAGGATAGGATTTATGACAAGAACCGGCTCTGGGACATACTTGTATAAAACTACAAACAGCGGCGTTAACTGGTTTACTATACCGGGGGGGGTATGGCAGGATATAAAATTTATAGATAGTCTAACGGGATGGAAGGCAAATTCAAACGCTACTTTGAGTAAAACTACAGATGGAGGTTTAAACTGGATAAATCAACCAATGCCAACTGGAGGTATTATATTAAGTTCAGCTATACAAAGTATTTCTGTAATTAACAGGGATACTTTATTCGGTTCGGGGGGGGGTATTCTATGGAGGTGGAATAGTAAGAGGTATTTTATACAAGTCTACAAATGGCGGTTCAAATTGGTTATTCCAGATCACAGATACTTCATACGGGATTGCAGGATACTACAAAGTTCAATTTTTGAATCAAAAGATAGGCTGGGGTTTTGGAATAATAAACAATTCTAATATATGTAGTAATATACACACTATAAATGGAGGAGATACTACATTCTTAGTTGGTTTACATCAGGTATCTTCTCAAGTTCCAAAAGATTTTATGTTATTTCAGAACTATCCGAATCCGTTCAACCCGAAAACAAATATCAAATATCGGATAACAAATAACAATTCATTTGTTAATTTGGAAGTATATGATATAACAGGCAGAGAAACTGAAGTGCTTGTGAATGAAGAACAAAACGCAGGTACATTTTTGATCGACTGGAATGCTTCCGCTTACTCAAGCGGGATTTATTTTTATCGGTTAACTGTAAATTCAGGAAAGGAGGTATTTACTGAAACTAAAAAATTTATATTATTAAAGTAATTTTTATATCACGCGTTTTAGGGGGGCTTTTGTAATATAGTGATCCGCCGTGGCGGATGTGAGATACTGAAATGGTGTGATTTTTGCTTTTTTACTTTTTATTTTTTAATATCAAACAACGAAAAAACTGATTGCCTAAATACATTAAAATATCATTTACACTTTTTATTACAATAATACTTGTATTAGGCTTTGCTATGCCTTTAAATCCAAACGGTACATGGTACCAGCAATTTATGCCGAATATAAATAACATGCCAATTTCAGATATTATTTTCGTTGATAGTTTAAATGGGTATGCTATTACAGGAGATCAAACACCAAATGATACTAATTATATTCTTAAAACAACATCAGGAGGTGATTCATGGAATATTGTTTACAGGGCATATAGAAATCATTTAAGGATAAAATTCTTAAATTTAAATACAGGATTTGTGTGCGGGGGTTTCAATACTTCAAGCGGTGAACTGATTAAAACCACGAATGCAGGAATAAACTGGCAACCATTAAATACTCCAGGTTCTATATGGTATGATGATATGTCATTATTTGGAGAAGATACAATGTGGCTGGTTCAAAGAAGCAGTCTAGATGGCGGAGTTTTCTTCACATCAAACGGGGGAGCGAACTGGCAGAATCAATTTTCTTCAGGCAACCAGAACCCTAATAAGATATACATGTATAATGCAAGGATAGGGTTTATGTCAAACAGTTCAGCACTGCCCAATATATATAAAACCACGAACGGCGGTGTGAACTGGATATTGAATGTCAGCGGACAGAATATCAGGGATATGACTTTTACAGACAGCTTGACAGGCTGGTATTCACATGGAACAGGCGTTTATAAAACTACAAATTGCGGAAATAACTGGATAACACAAATTCTCCCAACGGGAGGGAATATATTTGTAACAGGAGTGAATAAATTTTCAGCGCTAAATAAGGATACTTTATGGGCTGTAGGTGGTGTAATGGCTGTAGGTTCCGGTTCACGGGGTATATTATATAGAACCATAGATGGCGGAAACAACTGGCTGTTTAATTTACCCGATACTTCTATAAATAATTTCATGTATTATCATTTGCAATTTATAAATAGAAGAATAGGCTGGGCATATTCAACAATCAGGGGCATACACACAACCAACGGCGGCGACCCAATATGGTTTACAGGCATAGAACAAATTTCTTCTGAGGTACCAAAAGAATATAGATTATATCAAAACTATCCAAATCCGTTTAATCCGGTTACAAATATCAAGTATGCTGTTAAACGTGAAACGTCAAATGTGAAACTTGTAATATTTGATATCAATGGTAAAGAGATATTTAAGCTGGTAGATAAGGAACAAAGCGCCGGAACATATAAGGTTGACTGGAATGCAGCAGGGTATTCGACAGGGGTGTATTTTTATTCATTATTTGTTAATGAGATAATGACAGATACCAAAAAAATGATATTAGTTAAATAACAATTTATGTTCAACATATATTATTAAAACATAAAGGAGGTAAAGGGAAAGACACAAGTTGTTAAACTTAGGGGGTTTTGCAGCTTCAAAAAAAACTTAAATAAATTAAAAACATCTTAAATATGAAAAAAACAATTTACCTTTTATGGGTGCCATTGTTCATATGCATGGCATTTATATACAAAGAATCGTCACTTACAGAAAACATTTCATCCAAAAACACTTCAACCCAAAATCTAATTAAAAATACTTCACAGCTTTTCCCGGCGCCGCAGAATAACCGCTTCCTGTTCGGAGCTATGGATAATTATAAAATTCAAGGGAATATTTACAGCAATTATATTATTGTTTATCCAGAAATTAACAGTTAATTTATAATAACAAATATCAAATTAACAACATTACATGTATTAATTTGAAAAAACTCCATAAAATACTACTTTACATTTTTACAATCAGCTTTATTACTATTGCCTTATTACCGGATATATTAAAAGGCACACCTGCATCTCCCGCAGTTGGTAACTGGTACCAGCAGTTTATCACAAACTTAGGAGGAAGGCAGATCAATGATATTACATTTACAGACAGTTTACGCGGTTTTGCCATAACTAATGAAGTTTCTGATACATCATTTTTATTACGAACAACCAATGGCGGTGATAACTGGACGATCAGTCATTTTGATACTGGCATTTGCAGTTATTACAGTGTTCAGTTTATTAATGCAAATACAGGTTTTGTAAGCGGGTATATATATAACGGAAGCGTTTACAGACTGG
This sequence comes from Ignavibacteria bacterium, assembly GCA_030835085.1. Classification (GTDB taxonomy): domain Bacteria; phylum Bacteroidota; class Ignavibacteria; order Tepidaquicellales; family OLB5; genus OLB5. The sequence continues at coordinate 2,673 of JAUQWQ010000004.1, read as the reverse complement.
TAAAAACAACCAATGGAGGAACCAACTGGTTCTATATCAATCACACATCAGATATAGTTGCAATAGATATGTATGTATTGAGTGAAGATACTATCTGGTTAGTAGATTCAGGCTCACTCACAGTCGGTGTATACCGGACGACGAATGGCGGCGCAAACTGGGATCAGCAGCTTAACCTTGGGAGCCAGAACCCGGACAGAATTTATATGGTGAACGGACAGAGAGGTTTTATTTCAAAAACCAACACATATACAAGAATTACAACAAATTCAGGTTTAAACTGGAACAGTTTATTAACCGGTTCAGGTGAAGGATTCTATGATATGTATTTTGCTGATGACATTACCGGCTGGGGCAATTTCTTTAATACCCGTAAAACTACAAATGGAGGACTAAACTGGATTGTACAGCAAATTCCAACTGGAGGCAATATTATAAACTCTGCAATTGATAAACTGGCAGGATTAAATTCTGATACAGTATACGGAAGCGGAGCATATTTATTGACATCATTAGGTTTCAGAGGAATGATAGATCGCACCACAAACGGGGGGATTAACTGGCAGTATCAGGTGCCGGATAGTAATACAATACAAATAGCGCAATATAGTTTTATAGATTTTACAGATAGAAAAAACGGCTGGGCATATAGAAATTCACCGACAGGTATTCACACAACCAATGGCGGTGACCCTGTTTGGTATACAGGTTTAATAAAGATAAGTGAAAATATTCCTGAAGATTACAGGCTTGAACAGAACTTTCCAAACCCGTTTAATCCAAGAACAATAATAAGATATAATATTAAATCAGAATCATACGTAAAGTTAATTGTATTTGATGTAACGGGAAAAGAAATACAAATATTGCAGGATGGGCTTCAGAATGCAGGAAGGTATGAAACAGACTTTATGGGTAAATTCATATCTTCAGGAGTATATTTTTACAGGCTTGAAGTAATGAATACAAAAGGAAGATCGGTATATTATGAAACAAGAAAAATGCTCCTTATAAAATAGCGGGCTAATCTATTGGAATTCAGCAAAGCGAGAATATTACTAATACAGCAAATTATATATTAATTACATTCTATATACAGAAATGAGGTAAAGGGAAAGACACAGGTTATTAAACTTAGGGGGTTTTGCAGCTTTAAAAAAAACTTAAATAAATTTAAAACATCTTAAACATGAAAAAAACAATTTACCTTTTATGGGTGCCTTTGCTTTTATGCATCGCATTCATTTACAAAGAATCATCACTTACAGAAAACACTTCATCCAAAAACACTTCAACCCAAAATTTAAACAAAAACACTTCACAGCTTTATCCTGCTCCGCAGAATAACCGCTTCCTGTTCGGAGCCATGGATAATTACAAAATTCAAAGGAATATTTACAGCAATTATATTATTGTTTATCCAGAAATTAACAGTTTATTTATAATAACAACTATCAAGTTAACAACATTACATGCATTAATTTGAAAAAACACTTTAAAATATTACTTACATTTTTAATTACAATAATTATTGTTTTAGGCTTTGCTATGCCGGAACTGTTAACAGGCTCCGCCGCAGGCGGATGGTACCAGCAGTTTATGCCTAGTTCGCCAGGAGGACAAATCAGAGATATTTTCTTCGTTGATAGCCTATTAGGTTTTGCTGTCAGTGATAGCAGTATCTTAAAAACAACTAACTCAGGTGATAACTGGAGTGTTAAACAGAATGGTTATTATATTTTCAGAAGGATCCATTTTTTGAATTCAAATATTGGGTATGCTTGTGCTGGTAATAACAAATTATTAAAAACCATTAACTCAGGTGTAAACTGGATAGAGATAAACTTGCCGGATATTTTTCCTTTTGATATGAGTGTGGTATCTGAAGATAGTATATGGCTAGTAAACTCGAACGGTCTAACAGGCGGTGTATTCCGCACAACCAATGGCGGTACAAACTGGGATCAGCAGTTGAATATAGGGAGCCTAAACCCGACGAATATTTACTTTTACGATAAAGATACAGGCTTTGCGGCAGAAAATGTATTATATAAAACTACTAATAGCGGAGTGAACTGGACACAATTACCCAGTGGCGGAGGTTTTTCTGATATGTTTTTTATAAATGCTTTAACGGGCTGGAAATGTTCAGGGAGTATGAAAAAAACAACTGATGGAGGCTTGAACTGGGTAACTCAGGTTTTGCCTAGCGGGGGAAATTTTTTATTCTCACAGATTACAGCATTTAAAAATTTGAATAAAGATACTATTTGGGGCGTTGGTTCAACAATTATTACTGGTTTTGGTAACAGGGCAGTAATATTACGAACGGTAAATGGAGGCAATAACTGGCTTTTCCAGGTACCGGATTCTAATATTAATATATTTCAATATCAATATATTGATTTTGCAAAACCAATAATTGGCTGGGCATATTCAGGTTTAACGGGAATACATACAACAAATGGAGGTGATCCGATCTGGTTAACAGGTATTACGCAAACCAGCAATGAAATACCTAAAGATTTCAAACTTTTTCAAAACTATCCAAATCCATTCAACCCAAAAACGATTATCAGATTTCAGATTAACAGATTATCAGATATAAATATAAGCGTATATGATATACAGGGCAAATTAATAACAGAACTTGTAAAACAAAAATATAATGCC
>JAUQWQ010000041.1 GCA_030835085.1 Ignavibacteria bacterium | reverse complement strand
TTTTCACTTATCAAAAATGTAACATTGGCAAATGTACCGGGCATTAGTTTCTTGCTCTTATTATCGGTAACTGCTCTTAAAACAAGCGAGCGGGTGTTGTTTTCAACTTTTGGTTCATACGCATATACTTCTGCCTCAAATTCACCATCTAAACCGTCTACTTTGAATTTTATCTTCTGCCCTTTTTTGAAAAGATATATGTACCGCTCGGGAATTGAGAAATCCACTTTTACTTTGCTTACATCCTGCATTGTGGTTAAAACAGTTTGGGGGGTCACATAGGCGCCGTTGCTTACGTTGCGCAAACCAATCATTCCTGAAAAAGGAGCGCGTACATATGTTTTGGTTATTTCAAGACGTGTAATTGTTATTTCTGCGCGGATCTGCTCTAAGGTAGCTTCAAGGATATCGTATTCTTCCTGGGAAGTTAAGCCCTTTTCTATGAGCTGCTTTTCCCGGGCTAATCTTGATTCTGCAAGCCTTTCATCAACCTGCTGTCTTCTTAACTTTGCTGTAAGGTCATCGGAATCAAGTTTAAAAAGTGTCTGCCCTCTTCCAACATATGTACCTTCTTTAAAATATATGCCTTTTATCTTGCGTGATATCTCGCTTCTTATTTCCGATTCTTCGTTAGCCCTGATATTTCCTATTGCCTTAATATCATTATCAAGTATTTCCGCCTTTAAAACAAAACCATCTACACTTATCTGCTGCTGCTGGTTCGGTCCCTTTTTTTCATCCGGTTTATCAGGTTTTGCTATGAATTTAGGGACAAATATTAAACCAAGAACAACCACAACAATTAATGGAATCGAAATTAGTAATGTTTTTTTCAAATGATTTTGGGAATATTTATCAAAAATACATAAATTTAGCGTTTAAAGAAATGGGAATTGACTAACTATCAGTAAACAATAGCAGATACAACTATTAAGTTCCGTTTGTTACAAATATTTACAATGCTAAAGCCCTATAGATAAGGTACCTTACTTATTTCAATTAATTTTACGTTCTAAGTAATCAGAAGAGAATTTTGGTGACTTAGTTAGACTGGAATTGAATTCAATTTAACTACAGAGGTTATATGATACAGGATAAGACTTCTAAAGTCATTGGAAAATTGAAAGACCCCGGAAGTCTTTCAGATTTCTGAGGTCTTATAATAAAAGCTAAAACTTCAAAGGTTTGAAAGACTTTTGAAGTTAAAAATAAAATTAAACATTTACTTAGTCAAAACCAATTTAATGGTTCCGTTGAAATTACCTGCAGTCAGCTTTGCAAAATATGTACCGCTTGGCTTGTTTTCTGCATTCCATTGCAGTGAATAATCACCGCTCCCCAGCTCACCTGCAAATATGTTGTCAACTTTTCTGCCCATGATATCATAGACTATCAAAGATGTATATACTTTATTTAAATTGCCTGATGCAATTGAAAAATTAATTGTTGTTACCGGGTTAAACGGATTTGGAAAATTCTGTTTGATTGAAAATCCATCAGGAATATTATTACCTGTCTGTACAATTCCGGTTATTCCGGTCATTGTATCAGTAAGAATATTCACCGTGTTTGAATTGGCACTGCGGTTTGATGTTCCTGTAACACTCACAAACTTCCAGATACTGCCAATGTGGACACTTGCAGCACCGTGATCGGTCTTTGGCGCAAGCAGCGTTGGCTGCGGGGTCCATGTATTCGCGCCGGGTGAATAAACATAACACTGGTTTGTGACCGATGAAACCTGGTAACCTCCGCTGACAATAACGCCTTTATTTCCCCATGCCGCGCCGTAAATTGAATTCCTTACTCCTGCCGGATAAACTGCTCCGGTGGAATCCCATGTGATTATACTGCGGTCACTTTGGCTGATCACACCGCGGAAAACTGAATTGGTAGCTGCGGGATTTGTCCAGTTGGGTCCCCCGCAAACATAAACCAGCGTATCACCCGCAGCGGCAAGAACACCACCGCAACGCGGAGCTGGCATGCTGCTTGCAGGACGCCATGTATTGCTGTTTGAGTTATACAGGTAAACATCATTATATACAGTACCGCTTGGGAATCCCCAGCCTCCGGCACAGTAAATCAGGCTATCCTGGTAAACTGTAACTGAATGGAACACTCTGCCATACGGCATATTAGCTCCATCTGACCAGGTATTTGTTGCTAAATTGTAAATTTTGACCCGTGGAGTGCACTCATTTAACGCAAGCGTATATGTTCCGCCAAGGCTGTAAAGCTTATTACCCATCACGGCCGCTGCACTTATCCAGTAATTCCCGTCAGGGAAGTTTGTTAAAGTGCTCCATGAATCAGCCAGCACGTTATACCTGTAAACAGTATTTGTGATGGCATTGCCATCCTGCAGGCCGCCCAGTACATAAACCCAGGCTGAATCATTCGCGGAATATCCCGCTGCGCCGGGGTACCTTACTCCTGTTGTTATCGGTGTTCCTGATGTCATTAATGGAATGTATGGCGAATAATTCTGTGAAATTACACTTTCACTGATTATCGCAAGCAGTAACAATATATATAATTTTTTCATAATTTTATGCGAATGATTATCTAAATTTAAATAAAATCTATTAGAAATAATACTCTATTAACTAATATCACCGCCTGATTTTTTTGTTACTTTATCCTGTAAATATGAAATGAATAATTGTTATTTTGCATTCCTGAATAATTGATAATTAATATTATATAAAATGATACTGGATAAGCTGGAAAACTGCAGTAAGTATTTTTCGCTTGGCAAAAGATTTGAAACGGGATTCAAGTACCTGCTTGAAACTGACCTTACGAAGATTACAGATGGCAAATACGATATTGAGGGTGATGATGTGTTTGTTCTGGTAAGCAGTTATGAAACAAAGCGTCCGACCGAAAAACTGCCTGAGGCACACAGAAAATATGCAGATATACAGTTTATTGTTTCAGGTAATGAAAATATCGGCTATGCTCATCTTGAAAATCAGAATATCAAAATTGAATACAATGAAGAAAAGGATATAATATTTTACGATGAAGTTTCATTTTACATTAAGCTGCCGAAGGGAAAATTCGCTGTATTTCTGCCTGATGACATTCACATGCCGGGAATACTTGATGGTGAAGTGATGCAAGTAAAAAAGGCTGTTGTAAAAGTAAGGCTATAGGTAGAATCATACCAGACATCAGAAGTCTTTTTGACTTCTGATGTCTTATCATATTATTGATGCAGTTAAGCACGATAAAACTTCAAAAGTCTAATAGACTTTTGAAGTTAAAAAAGTTTAATCTATTAAACCTGATTATTTAGTCAATATCAGCTTAATGGTTTTGGTAAAATTGCCAGCTGTTAATTTGGCGAAGTAAGTACCGCTTGGCATAAAATTTGGTTTCCATTCAGCTTCATATGAACCGGCAGAAATTTTGCCATTATACAATTCAGCAACCTGCCTGCCGCGAATATCAAATATTTTTAGCGAAGCGTTATCAGCAACACGCTCAGCTATATCAAATTTGATCTTTGTTGAAGGGTTGAACGGATTCGGATAGTTTTGATGCAGCTCAAAACTGCGCGGCACTTCAGTGCCTATCTGCTCTATTCCAATCGGATCAATGATCTCGAAATTCAGCATCATACCGTCATCTTCATGCTCAAGATTGTGGCAATGGAAAAGATAAAGTCCTTTATGGTCAGTGAATTTAACAAGTACTTCAACTGTTTCACCGGGACTTAAATTAACCGTATCCTTCCATCCTTTATCTGATGGCGGGAGATTTGTGCTATTATTCCTTGAAAGTACCTGCCACTGCGCTTCATGTGTATGCATCGGGTGGTAATCAGCGGTCAGGTTTCTTATCCTCCATTTTTCAAGTGAGTTCAGCCTTGTGGTCCAGTCAATTCTGTTTATATCAAATGTGAAACCGTTTATTTTATGCATAGGATGTGAGCCGCTCATTGTCAGATCAAATTGTCTTGTTTCAACAACTTCGCTTGAATTATAATATGTTATGGGACTAAATGCTGCAGGTATGATACCGCCAGATGAGTTATTATTCGTTACATCAAACCTGATAATATCAAGCGCTATCCCCTGCTTATAAGGAAGGGTCCCCCCGAAAGTATAGGCAAGTGACCTTAGAGTAACATTAGAGCCTATTGTATTGCCCGAAAAATCAACAAGTATTTCAACACGTTCTCCCGGCGCGAGATTAAACTGAGTTGCAGTTACCGGTGCATCTTTTAAACCGCCATCAGTACCGATTATACTGAAAGACCTGTTATCCGAAAAAGCAATTCTGTAAACACGGGAATTGGAGCCGTTAAGAAGTCTGAATCGGTAAAGCGTTTTGCTGACTTCAAAATAAGCATCGGGAGTGCCGTTTACCAGTACTGTATCACCAAGGTAACCCCAGGTCTGCTCAGGTGAGCCGGGATTATAGGTAAAATTGGGAATATCAGCAATCCTTCTATCCTGGATACATAACGGAACATCGTAAGCACCTGAAGGCAGGTTATAATTTTCAGCGGGGTCACGGACAATAAAAAATCCGGCGAATCCACGGTACACCTGTTTAGCAGTAAGCATATCAGCATGCGCATGATAAAAATATGTTCCTCCCCTGTTGATTACGGGGAAAGTATATGTGAAAGATGAACCCGGGTTTATAGCATCCCTGGGATGACCATCCATATTTGCAGGAGCGCTTACACCGTGCCAGTGTGTAGTTATAACTTCATTAAGATTATTAATCACATTCGCTGTGAAAGTCTGTCCCTTATCAATTACAACACTTGGACCCGGGTATGAACCATTGATTGTGACAAGCTGTGTATCCTGCCCCGGCCAAACCTGCTCGGTAGTTTCTGCAAGTGTCATATTCCCGCCATTTGTAAATACCGGAGGAAACCTCAGCGGGTTTCCCGCGCCCGAAACTTCGGTCAAAACGACATTCTTCCTTTCGTTTGCAAATATCTGCAGAGGTTTAGGAATAGTCAAAAGAGCTCCGGCAGCAAGCGTCTTTATCAACATATCTCTTCTTTTCATGAATTAACTGTATGAATTTTATAATTGATGCAAAGTTAGGGATTTTTGTTGATAGTTAAAATGGTCTATAGGTGATTTTATAAGTATATAATAATTCGGGACTACTTCCTTTACTTCGTCCGGTAAGTCAGGAAAGTCCCTGATTATGGTTATATCATAGGCCCCCGCTCTGAAGAGCGGGGCTAATCAAAAAACAAGATATTAGATTGTAACAATCTTCAGATTATGGGAATTAATAAAACATTTATTTTCCAATACCGGTACAGATCTCCCGGCATTCAATTCCAAAGCTAAATCAACATCTTCCGGAAATCCCTTTTCTATCAATTCTCTGCCCGATAAACTTCCTGAAATAATATCATATAATTCCGGTTTAAGTGATCCAAAGAGTTTTTTTGCTGCATTAGCTTCCCCCGAGAGTTCCCCTTTCAATTCAGATATCAGGGCCCCTGCACCCAGATAATCCTCAATTGCAAATCTTATTGTTCCGTTCGGCCATTTCTCCCCTGCCGGAATTACAACAATATTTTCGCTGATTGAATTGGCATATTCAGCAACTGCCCTATAGTTCCTTAAACAAGCGCACAATGTTACACTTGATCTTGAGCTTAAGGATAATTCAGAACCATTGGGAGAAGGCAGAACTAGTCGCGTTCCCTTATTGATATTTTTTAAGGATACAGGTGAAAGAGAAAAATCACATTTACTTCTGCTGAACGAAGCTAGCAAAGCATTATTTGTTTTCGCATATTCAATTGCTGAGCTATCCTTGAACTTATAAGGAAAGATAAACCCATTTCTGCTGAGAGCGATATCGACACAGGTAGAAAAAGAAAGCACATCAATGATTACAGTAACATCAGAATCCGATGAATATTTATTGATGCCTTCAATTCCCCATTCACAATTTATCATATTAATTTTGAAATATAACGATCAGATCTTTTTATGATCCTCCGTTTTCTTAACAGAACCCACAACTTTTTCGCTACTTTTTAGCTGAGTAAATATTTTCTTCACAACACCAATATTTTCTTTGTTTACCAGAACCAGTATCATATCACCTTCTTCAAGTATTGAACCGCCGCTTGGCACAACATAGTCGTTATCCCTGTAAATTACGGTTATCAGGCTTTCAGGCGGCAGGCTGAGCTCTGCAAGTGACCTCCCGGCTACTGCTGAATTCTGCGGAATGATAAGATCAAGCAGGTCGTTATTTGTTTTTTCACCGTCTGTCATTTCAAGCGGTAAATGTGATTTCAATTCAGCCTTGCCCCTGACCCCGAATAATTTAGCGGTAAGCGGAATTGACCATCCCTGGACAAGCGCTGAGGTCAACGTGATAAAGAATATCAGGTTGAAAATATAGGGACCGATTTCAAGTCCCGCAGTCAAAGGAAAAGTTGCGAGAATTACCGGTACTGCTCCCCTTAATCCAACCCAGCTAATGAACATTTTCTCATTCAGTTTGAATTTTGAGAATAGCATTGAAATAAACACACCAATGGGTCTTGCAAGGAAAATAAGAACTGCAGAAAGTATTAACCCAGCCCCTATAACATTATAAAGCTGTGACGGATACACAAGTAACCCAAGAGTTAAGAACATCACAATCTGCCCAAGGAGCGCAAGTCCATCAAAAAACCTTATGAGTGATTTCTTTTGTATGAATTCACTGTTACCCAATATTACTGCCGCTACATATACAGCAAGTATTCCGCTTGCGCCAAGTGATGCGGCGATTGCATAAACGAATATTGCAGATGCAATTGCAAACACAGGGTATAAACTGGGATACGAAAATTTGAATTTATTGAATGCCAGCGAAAGCAGTTTGCCCGCACCAAAACCAATTGCAGCACCAAGCACCAGTTGCTGTAACAGGAAAATTATAATTCTGAATACGGATACATCTTCTGCCTGAATTAACTGAATCAGTACAATTGTAAGTATAATAGCTGCGGGATCGTTGCTGCCCGATTCAAGCTCAAGTAATGGTTTGATGTTACCTTTTAACTTTGTGCCCCTTGCCCGCAGCACTGAAAATACAGCCGCGGCATCAGTGGATGAAATTATTGCGCCGATAAGCAGACTTTCAAGCAGCGGCAAACCAAAATAGTAATGTACAAAAGCACCCAAAGATGCTGTAGTTAAAACTACACCCAGTGTTGAAAGGCTGAAAGCGGTCCACATTACAGGTTTTACATCCCGCCATCGGGTTTCAAGTCCGCCTGAAAATAAAATAAATATGAGCGCTACTATGCCTACATATTGAGCAATGTACACATTATCAAAATATATCTTTCCGGGACCGTCTGAGCCGGCAAGCATTCCTACTACAAGAAACAGGATAAGTGCAGGTAGTCCGAGATTTTCAGATATTTTGGTTAATGTTATGCTTATCAGTATAAGGACAGAGAGCACAAGCAATATGTATTCAAATGGAAGCATAAAAGGAATTTAACTGTAAGTAAGAAAAGAATAAATGCAAATAGGGCTTATAATATTTTGATCCTTTCACTGCGAATAAAAAAGGCGTTCAATTTGAACGCCTTAAGAAAAACAAAATAATAAATTGAACTTATGCTTCTTTACCGTGGCAATTTTTAAATTTCTTGCCGCTGCCGCATGGACAAGGATCATTTCTGCCGACCTTGGGTCCGACCTTAATAGGGATCTTCTTCGTATCATTAGGCTGACCCTGCATATTATCTGACTGCTCCGGCGTCATTTTCATACCGACACCATCAGCGCTTTGCTTTATGGTTGTCATTCTTTGCGGCAAACGCTGTCTCTGCACTGGTGCTTCGACTTTCTGTTCCTGTGTTGTGAACTTGAATACAAAGTTGATTACATCCTTGCTGATATCTTCAAGCATCTGCACGAATAGACCAAAGCCGTCCTTCTTGTATTCAATCAGCGGATCTTTCTGACCATATGCGCGGAAATTGATACCTTCTTTGAGATCATCCATTTCACGCAGGTGTTCTTTCCACTTATCATCTATAACTGTCAGCATCGCGAAACGCTCAATTTGAGCAATCAAGTCAACGCCGTATTTTTCTTCTTTACGTGAATAGTTCTCGTGAACTATCTTCATTATATATTCTTCGAGTCCTTTTTCACCCAGCTTCTGGAATTCATCAGGCGTAATATCCATTAATACTGTGAATGTCCTTTGGATCTCATCCCTTAATCCTTCGTAGTCGCCTTCATGGTAATACTTCTTAACCGTATTTTCAACGTATGAGCCTGCCATATCAAAAATTTCATCTTTGATACGCTCACCCATTAATGCCTGGCGCCGCCTGTCGTAAATAACTTCGCGCTGCTGATTCATTACGTTATCATACTCAAGAAGTCTTTTACGAATACCGAAGTTATTTTCTTCAACTTTTTTCTGCGCGCGCTCAACAGAGCTTGTTATCATGGAGTGCTCAATAGCTTCTCCTTCTTCAATTCCAAGCTTTTCCATTACCCGTGAAATCCTTTCACTGCCAAACAGCCTCATCAGGTCATCCTCGAGTGAGAGGAAAAATTTGGATGAACCGGGGTCACCCTGCCTGCCTGCACGACCGCGAAGCTGTCTATCGATACGCCGTGCTTCGTGGCGCTCTGTACCTATAATATGCAACCCGCCCAGGTCAGCTACCCCCGGTCCGAGTTTAATATCCGTACCGCGGCCTGCCATGTTTGTTGCAATTGTAACAGCACTTTTTAATCCCGCATTCTGAACAATGGATGCTTCACGCTGATGCTGCTTTGCGTTGAGTACCTCGTGAGCAACCTGCTTGCGTTTCAGCATTCGGCTAAGTGTTTCTGATACTTCGACAGAAGTTGTACCAACAAGTACGGGCCTGCCAATTTTCTTCATTGTCTCAATTTCAGCAATGACAGCATTATACTTTTCACGTTTTGTTTTGTAAACAACATCATTCATATCATCACGAACGCAATCACGGTTGGTTGGAATTACGACAACATCAAGCTTATATATATCAAGAAACTCACCTGCTTCTGTTTCAGCAGTACCTGTCATACCAGCAAGCTTTTTGTAAAGCCTGAAGTAATTCTGCAGCGTTATAGTTGCAAGCGTCTGTGTATCCTTTTCAACATGCACACCTTCTTTAGCTTCAATAGCCTGGTGAAGTCCTTCGGAGTATCTTCTTCCCGGCAGCACGCGGCCTGTGAACTCATCCACGATCATGATCTTGTTATCCTGTATAACATACTCAACATCATTTTCGTAAAGTGAATAAGCCCTAAGCAGCTGCTGTACAGTGTGAATTCTGTCGCTTCTCAATGAATATAATTCTCCCAAAGCGTCTTTTTTAGCGATCTTTTCAGCTTCGCTCATTGTATCATCATTTTCAAGATGAGCAATTTCTGTACCCATATCCGGCAGCACAAAGAAGTCCTTATCCTCATTGCCCGATGTAAGGAACTCACGCCCTTTTTCTGTCAGGTCAATAGAATGCGCTTTTTCATCGATAGCAAAATACATCACGTCATCAATTTCAGGCATGCGCTTGGCGTTATCACGTAAAAACTCAATTTCTGTCTGCTGCATCAAAGTCTTGTTTGAAGGCTCTGAAAATAATTTCAGCAGTTTTTTATTTTTCGGGAAGCCGCGGTTGGCTCTTAAAAGAGCAACACCTGCTTCGTGTATCTCTTCCTTAGAAGCGGCAGAGCCTTTATTTATAATCGTTTCTGCTTCACCTACAAATTTAGCTATTAAACTTTTTTGCGCATCCACAATGCGCTTCACGCGCGGATTCATTTCATCGAACTTATGCTCACTCATTTCCACCGCACCTGAGATAATAAGCGGGGTTCTTGCTTCATCTATCAGTACTGAGTCAACTTCATCCACTATGGCAAAGTTATGACCGCGCTGAACCATGAATTTTTTATCAACAACCATATTATCGCGCAGATAATCAAAGCCAAACTCATTATTTGTACCGTAAACTATATCACATGCATATGCATCGCGGCGTTTATCGTTATCCATATCATTCAGTATCACACCAACTGAAAGATTATGAAACTTGAATATTTCACCCATCCATTCACTATCACGTTTTGCGAGGTAATCGTTAACGGTGATAATGTGAACACCTTTTCCGGGAAGAGCATTAAGATACTGCGGCAGTGTACCCACAAGTGTTTTACCTTCACCGGTGGCCATCTCAGCAATCTTGCCCTGGTGCAGTACCATACCGCCAATGAGCTGTACATCAAACGGAATCATATCCCACTGCACTCTTTGACCCGCTGCCAGCCACTCCTTGCCGCAAAGCCTGCGGCATGTATCTTTAACCACAGCAAAAGCCTGCGGAAGTATTTCGTTCAATGTATCTTCAATTATATCATCACGTTCATTCTCTGTCTTTTCAAGCTCATCGTATATCTCTTTTCTTTCATCATGGGAAATATCATTGGTAAGCTTTGAGCGCAGCTCAACTATCTTATCTTCATGTTCCTGAGTGTTCTTGCGGATTAGTTCTTTGAACTCTGCGGTTTTACCTCTTAATTCATCATCACTCAAAGAAGCAAGCTCTTTATAGTGTTCATTTATTTCTTCGACAATCGGCAGAAGTTCTTTTACGTCTTTTTCGTGCTTAGACGGGAAAATTTTCTTTAAAAAATTGAACATATGTTTTTATCCTTCATCGCTTCCCAAACTGGAGTTTGGGAAGCAGGTGTTATGAATTTTATACTCTGTTTCAAACTCTATACTCTCATTCCCAAACTCCAGTTTGGGAATGTATAATTTTATATTTCTTTCCCCCGTTACACGGGATTAAGACCCTTCACTTCGTTCAGGGATTTGTACGCCACTTAATACTGCAGCCCATCGAAGGAACCATCTCAAAATCAATATCTTTGCCGGCAAGTAACAGATCAATGGCGCGCTCAAGGTCTTTGCTTTTCACCGCGGATTCATCTTTCCAGTTATCATCAATTCTGCCCCTGTATTTCAATACTCTATCCTTATCATACAGGTAAATATCGGGAGTGCAAACCGCATCATATGCCATTGCTGTATTTTGCGATTCATCTCTCAAATACGGGAAAATGAAACCTTTTTCGTCAGCACGATTTTTCATTTCTTCAAATGAATCCTCCGGGTAGACCGTTTCATCATTGGAATTAATACATAATAAGACGAATGAAGAGTCAGAATATTTTTTCGCAATATTATTTATTCTCTCTTCAACTGCTTTAACATATGGACAGTGATTACAGCTGAAAATTATGCAAAGAACATCTTTATCATCAAAATCCCGCAATGAATAAACATTGCCGTCTGTTCCGGGAAGAGAGAATGCATGTGCTTTTGAGCCGATATGTAATTCTTGCGGTGATACTGGCATTTTATTTCAATTTACAATTATCAATTAACAATGAGCAATTATCATATATATTTCATTATAAAATTCTTTACTATACACTATCAACTGTCAACTACAAACTAACAGCTGTCAGTTTTTCAAACTCTTTTTCAAACTTGTTATGATCATTTTTATCGTAACAAATTGTTTTTATCCCGAATTTACCGGCGGCATCACAATTTGCCTGAAGGTCATCAATAAATATCGATTCTTCCGGTACAATACCAAGATGCTTTAAAGCGCTTTCATAAATTGCAGGTTCCGGCTTCAATGATCTCAATTCATACGATAAAGCATACTTTTCAAGAAGAATAATATAATCGTAATTCTGTTTTATATATTCAAAATGCAGCGGACTTGTGTTAGATAACAGAAATAACCTGTAGTTATCTTCCTTTTTCATTTTTCGCACAAAAGAACTCATTGCCTCAATTTCGCTGAACATATCATTGAACGCATTTGCATATTCGTCAGGTTCCATTTTCAGGTTAAGCCCGGTGAGGCATTTGGTAATGAATTCATCTGTTGTGATATCACCTGATTCATAACCAAGCAGGCGGTAGTTTCCGCCCTGAAAGAAATTCATATATGCTTCTTTGCTGACGCCTCTTGATGTGATCTTACCAATGAATCTCTCATACTCAACATTCACAAGCACGTTACCAAGATCAAGAACTATATTTCGTATCAATTAACCGTTCTTTCTTTCCATTTGAAGCATGTATCTTTTCATTTCAATTCCTCCTCCAAATCCCCCAATTGAGCCATCCTTGGCAATTACCCTGTGGCATGGTATGATTATAGGAACGGGGTTAGCTGCACAGCATGTCGCAGCCGCGCGAAAAGCTTTTTTGTTTCCTGCTCTTTTTGCAAGCTCTGAGTAAGATACCGTCTCGCCGTATTCAGTATCTGCAAGTGCCTGCCATACTGATGTTTGGAAACCGGTACCTTTTAAATAGATCTTCATATCAAAATTCGCACGTCTGCCCGAAAAGTAGTCCTTTATCTGCGAAACTTCATAACTCAGCTCAGCAGGCTTTTTGACCGCCTTATCCTGAATGTAATCACTCAGCCTGGTCAAAAATCTCTTTTCGTTATCATTCAGATCGATATAACATACGCCATTTTCATTTTTTGCAATAAAAAATGAGCGTTTAAGCTGACTAACGTAGAATTTTGAGTAAAAAATCATATTTTTTGTGATAAAACTAACAAATTTACGAAAAAAATAGGATAAGTATTATACATAAAAATAACCCCGAAACATATGTTCTGAAACCGGATAAAAAAAACCACCTCTGCATAACAGAGGTGGTTTTAGTAAAAAATTATAAACTGTTATACTATTTTGTGAGTATCATTTTCTTAGTTGTCTGGTATCCATCGGTTGCGATGCTGTAGAAATAAATACCGCTTGAAAATCTCGCCGCATCCCATTTGACCATATATTCCCCTGCTTTTAGCCGTTCATTAACCAGATTTTCAATTTCTCTTCCCAACACATCAAAGATAGTAATCTTAACAAAAGTTGATTTAGGAACATCAAATCTGATAGATGTAACAGGATTAAACGGATTCGGATAATTTTGATTTAGGCTGAATTTAGCCGGAATGTTTGTAGAAATAGGATCAATTGCTGAGATTTTGGAATATCGTAAAGTGTAAAAAGCAATTCCCGTACCGGAGAAATTAGCTGAGCCTGTTACAAAAATCCTGTCAGTATCCTGAACAGCAATACCTGAAGCATAATCATTCCCGCTGGTTGAACTGTTCTCTCTTTTTTCCCAGTTCAATATACCGTTAGAACTATAAGAAATTGTTAAATAATCATAACCTGTGCCGGAACCAACGCTTGAACCGGTTACAAAAACATAGCCGGAAACATTATCAACAGTGATAAAATACGGGAAGTCACTGCCGGCATTTGTAGTTCTTTGTACCCATTGCTGAACTAAACTTGAATTATATTTAATAGTTGCATAATCAAAACCTGTACCAACAGCGGAACTGAATCCGGTTACATATACATTATTGCTGTTATCAATAGTCATCGCAGTCATTTGGTCCGTACTGCTCGGCGGGCCGTTGTATGCAACAGCTGCTACGCTGTCACCGGTAGAAGTATTATATTTAATGGTAAAATAGTCCTGAACAGCACCGGTTCTGAAACTGTATCCACCGACATAAACATTAGCTGCTGAATTATCCAGAACCAATGCTAGTGCATTATCTTCAGCGTTGACAGGGCCGTTATGTACTTTTGCCCAGGATACTGTTCCGTTGCTGTTAATTTTAAGTGTAAGGAAATTTTCAGTACCTGCAGTTCCTGATTTACCTGTTACATATGCATTGCCCGACCCATCAAGCTTGATAGCCTGCGCCTGGTCAAATACAGTTGAAAGTCCGCCGGTATATATACTTGGCCATCCTGCAATCATATTTCCTGATGCGTCATATTTTAATGTTGTGAATTTTTGGGAACCGCCAACATCGCTTCTGCCAGTTACACAAACATTTCCTGATGCATCAACTGCAATTGCAAAACCATAATCACCGCCGTTACCGGTACCGTTATATGTTTTAACCCATAACCTGCTACCTGTTACGGCATCATATTTGATTGTAATAATATCTCTGCTTGGTGAAAATGACCAGCCTGTTACATATACTGCATTATTATCCGAAGTGATTGCACTGACTTTATCTTCAAGGTTCGGAGTTCCGTTAAACCTGTTAACCCAAATAGTATCACCTGTATCAGGATTATACCTAAGGGTAACAATATCTGCTCCTGTACCTGAACCGATACTCCAGCCTGTAACAAAAACATTCCCTGCTGAATTTAAACTCACACCTACTGCTGAATCCTGCTGATTTGCAGGTCCGTTATAAATCTTTGCCCAAATTGTATTCGGTTGAGAAAATATTTCCGGGCTATTAATTAAAAGAAAAGTAAATATAATGAAAAATAAAAATGAATAGGTTTTTTTCATATAATTAGGTATTTATAAATTACGAATTTAATTAATACAAATTACTTGTTTAACGGTATCGTTACAATACCGTAATGTAGTTAGAAGTATTATTAAAAATTTGCTAAAATTTCATTTTGTAAATATTCAAAATTAATATATAAAAATAAAAACTGAATAACAATATATCTTTTAATTTTAACTATTAGTTTTCTCAATATACTAACAAAAAAGCCGGGTAAAAAATGCCCGGCTTTATAATGAAATCAATTTAATTATTTTACTAAAATCATTTTCCTGGTATCAGAAAATTTTTCTGTTATAATACGGTAGAAATATATACCGCTGGTGAACTCTGAAGCGTTAAAATCATATTCATATGATGCCGCGTTCAGATTCCCCAGGTTTTCAGATCTTACTTCCCTGCCAAGAGCATCAAATATCTTCAGGTAAACACTTTGCTGTTCAGGAATGGAAAACCTGATCCTTGTATTCGGATTGAATGGGTTTGGATAATTCTGTCCCAAAGAAAACCTTTCAGGAACTTCGTTATTTACCGGTTCAATTCCGACCAGGTCACCATATTTAATTGTTGCATAATCGTAGTCAGTACCGCTCCCATAGCTCCTGCCGGTCACATAAGCATTTCCCAGGTTATCGGCTACTATAGAAGAACTGTAATCATTCAGGTTACCTGTCCCATTGTAAGACATTACCCAAAGCTGTGTGCCTGTTGGTGAATATTTTATAGTTGCATAATCATCTGAACCTGCACCTTTACTGCTGCCGCTGATATATACGTTCGAGTTATCATCAACAAAAATCGACCGTGCTACATCTACTGAATTATTGGGACCGTCATAAAATTTGATCCATTGCTGATTGCCTGCAGGATCATACTTTATTGTACCGTAATTGGAATCAAGCCTTGTACCGTAAAGCTGCGTTGTTAGCCCGGTAAGATAAATATTGTTAGCGCCGTCAACTGTCATAGCTGTTGCCAGGTCCATATCACTGGAAGTTCCGTTATACTGTTTTTCCCAAATCAACGTACCTTCTGTATTGTACTTCAAAGTGATGAAATTGAATTTCTGACCTGCACCCATATCAGTAGAACCGCCTACTATTATATTATTTGCTGCATCAACTTTCAAACCAACTGCAGCATCTCCACCGTTCCCGGCGCCGTTATATCTTTTCAGCCATAGCTGAGAGCCTGTATTATCATATTTTATTACAACTAAATCACCCCCTGAACCTGCACCTATACTGCAGCCGGTAACATAAACATTATTATTGTTATCAATATCTGCAGATACTACATAGTCTTCATTGTTGCCGGTTCCATTATATACAGATGCCCATCCAAGTGTACCATCAGCATTATATTTAATTGTGACAAAATCCAGCCCGGATGTTACCCCGGTGGTTTTACCGCCGACGATAACTCCACCATCATTTAAAAGATGGATTGTTTTTCCTTCATCAAAACCGTTTCCGGCACCGCTGTATCTTGCCATCCATTGCTGAACACCCGATGAATTATACTTTATCGTTACAATATCTGCACCGGCTGTGCCATAATCTACCCTGCCGGTTACATAAATATTTCCGGAAGCATCTATCGCAAGAGCGTTGGAATAATCACCACCGTTTACGGGACCGTTAAAAAATGATTCCCATAATATTATACCTGAAGTATTATATTTTATTGTTTTATAATCCTTGCTGGTACCTGCGCTAGTGCTGTAACCGGTTACTACAATATTGCCTATTGGATCAATGGCAATTGCATAAGACCAATCAAGCGAATTTCCGGTTCCATTGTACCTGGAAGCCCATTCCTGACCGATCGCAAAAGATTGTGTTACATAAACCAGAATAATGATTAATGTTGAAATTAATTTATTCATCTTTTCCCCCTATCCGCATTTTTTGCGGAAATTAATTGATGAAATATTGAAGTATTTAACATTAATTTAGTTAACTTATATCGTTATGTCAATAATTATTATGGTTAGCTATTATAGCTATATTTACGTTTTGAATTTTGAAATGTTCATTATTTGTTAAATAATCAGTAAATTTGTACTTAAATGTATTTAAATGATGAATTTAAAATACCTGAAAATGAAAATTTTAGCCGGCATTGTTTTATTAGCAATAATTACATTTACCCTGATAACAATTAACAAAGCAGAGAAAATAAAATCAGAAAACAGCCTTAATGATAATAAAATAGAGTGGCAGCAGCCGCAGGGAGAATTTGTAAAAAAGAAATTATCAGAAATGACGCTGAGGGAAAAAATAGCACAAATGATAGTTGCCAATGCTGTTCCTGAAAATTTTAATGAGAGCTCCGCAGAAGTAAAAAAACTAAAAAAACTCTGTACAGATACAAAAGTCGGCGGTTTTATATTCTTCAAAGGCAGCTCATCAGATTATGCAAGGCTTTCAAACATACTCCAGTCAAATTCTGATGTACCATTACTGATTGGCAGTGATTTTGAACGCGGTACAAGAATGCGTGTTACCGACGGAGCCCTCTTCCCTACCAATATGGCAATTGGCGCGGCCGATAATAAAGAGCTTTGTTATAAAATGGGACTCGAAATTGCACGCGAAACACGCCTGCTTGGCATTCATCAGAATTATTCACCTGTTTGCGACGTAAATAATAATCCCAACAACCCCATTATTAATGTACGTTCTTTCGGCGAAGACCCGCAGCTTGTTTCAAGAATGTCCGAAGCAATGATAAAAGGGCTGCAGGATGGTAAAGTCATAGCGACAGCAAAACACTTTCCCGGCCACGGCGATACAGATATTGATTCACACAACGACCTGCCCCAGCTGAATTTCACAATGGACAGAATGAATTCGGTTGAGCTGGTTCCGTTCAAAAATGCAATTGATAAAGGTGTAATGTCAGTCATGATAGCTCACCTGGCTTTTCCTGAGCTTGAATCACAGCCTAATATTCCGGCTTCACTTTCTCCAGCTATAGTGCAGGACCTTCTTATCGATAAGATGAATTTTAAAGGACTTGTAGTTACAGATGCACTGAACATGAAAGGTATCACAAAATATTTTTCAACATCTGAAGTTGCGGTTATGTGTGTTAATGCCGGCATAGATCTTATCCTTATGCCGATTGATGAAGTTAAATCAATTGACGCTATTGAATCGGCTGTAAAAAGCGGCCAGATATCCGAAGAGCGGATCAACCGTTCTGCTGAAAAAATACTTAAAGTTAAGGAATTGCTCGGGCTCTTTCAGCATAAGGAGGTTCAGGAAGCAGATGTATATAAATCAGTTAACACAACCGAAGCTAACGATCTTGCCCAGCAAATAGCGGATGAATCAATAACACTTGTTAAAGATGATAATAATATTCTGCCATTTAAGAATATCACAGATGGCAAAACTGCTTTTGTAATAATCAGCGAAGGAGGTGACCTTGATAATACCGGTTACCTGAAAACACTGGCACCGGATTATTTTAAAGAAAGCACTTTTTATACAGCAACAAGCTCCGCAATGGATAGTGAGCTGAAAGGTTCTTTAAGCAGCTTATCAGGGTATGATAACATTGTAGTAGCAATATATGCAAAAGTGCGCTATGGCACCGGAAAAATATCTGTATCATCTGCAAATATTGATCTTGTTAACAGGCTTAAAGAGACCGGCAAAAATCTTGCTGTTATTTCTTTTGGAAATCCGTATTTACTTAAGGAATTCCCGACTACTCCTTCTTACATCTGCGCTTACGGCGATTCTGATTTTTCCATCAAAGCAGCATTAAAAGCTATTACAGGTGCAGTTAAGTTTAAAGGCAGGCTGCCTGTAACGATTTCAGAAGATCACAAATTCGGGACATCCATAATTAAATAAGTTTTCATTTTCTGCAAGTTTATTTTAACAGGAAAACCACTTTTATGTCTGATGAAATGCTTATCATGCCCTGTTTGAATTTTTCAATGTTACTTTCGTTGTCTGACTGCACATTATAAGTAACATTATTGAACGGACTTGGATAATATGTGTCGGGACTCTCAGTTATCAATATTTTGTTTCACAAAAATTATTGTAGTATGTTTCATATACTAGTCTATTTGATTTTCACCAGCTTTCCTTTTCAAAAAACAAGAATTCTGCCAAAAACAGATTTGAACTAAGCTTTTTGAAAAATTCTTCAATACTTAAAGGAACTTTCATTGCTTTCTAAAAATGGAACTATGATTTAATATGGTTCAATATCGATTTTGTTAAATTATATTTGTAAAGCAGCAGCATATACCGGCAGGAAATATTATGTTGTACGAACAGAAATTCTCCGGCCAATCCACTTTATCCATTGTGATAAAATTGATCACAGGGAAATTTATAAACAGTTTTCGCCTGGTACATTGTCCCTTTCCTGAAAAATTATACAATAAGAAAAGTTCATTAATTGAATTTATAAGGAGTTAATAAAATGAAAAAAATATTTTTTTTATTACTCATTGGCTGCTGCACTACTCATTATTTAAACGCACAGTCACAATGGCAGCGAACGATTGGCGGAACAAATCATGACCAGGCTAATTGTATTATAATGACAAATGACGGGGGTTTTGCTGTAGCCGGCTATACTTATTCATTTGCTTCAGGATATGAGGATATGTACATTGTAAAATGCACAGTAAGCGGGTCTATTCTATGGACAAAAACAATAGGAGGTATTAATTCAGATATAGCACGTTCTATCATTCAGACACCAGACGGCGGATATGCAATTGCCGGAGATACCTATGATTACAGCTCAACAACAGCTGACTGGTTAATTATCAGGCTTGATGCAGCAGGTAATATTCAATGGACCAGAACAATTAACAGGGCTGCATATGATTATGCATGTTCAATAGTTCAAACTACAGATGGTGGATATGCCATCAGTGGCGTTTCATCTACGGGTGGAGTATTTTCTTCCGATATGTTCATTGTTAAGCTTAATTCAGCCGGAAATATACTATGGAGCAAAACATATGGAGGATCTCATGATGAACCTGCTTATTGTATAATCAAAACTTCAGAAGGTGGATTGGCATTTGCGGGATACAGTAACTCCTTTGGACCATACAATCTTTTCAACTTTATAAAAACCGATAATGATGGTAATATTCAATGGAACAGGCTGATTGGAGAATCCGGTACCGGGAGCCATATATATTCTATAAAGCAAACAACAGATGGTGGTTACGTATTAGCCGGCGAGCATACACCAACCGGCACAGGTAATTATGATATGTATGTTGTTAAGCTTAACAGCAGCGGAACAATTCAGTGGACAAGAACAATCATTGGAACCGGGTATGATATGGCTAATTCGGTATTTCAAACCATTGATGGAAGTTATATTTTATCGGGTTACACAAACTCGTACGGTGCCGGAGGAAATGATATATTCATAGTGAAACTCAACAACAGCGGGGTACTGCAATGGAGTAAAACTGTGGGCGGTACCGGTGATGACCAGGCTATATCCGTTATTGATGCAAACGACGGAGGTTTTATAGCAACCGGTTATACAACTTCTTTTGGGAACGGCGGGAAAGATATATTCATTGTGAAATTTGATGAATCAGGCAATACTTGCGGTAATACTACATCTCCGGTAAGTTCAACCGGTACAAGCGGCACTGCAACCAGCCCAACATTTACAGTAGTTACTCAAAACCCGGCCGTAACAACATCCGCACCAACAATTGGTTCAGGGGGAATACTAACAACAATTTGCATTACAGCTCCGCCCCTTCCCCCATTTCTGGTATCACCCCCAAACAATTCATTTAACCAGTTATCAACCGTGCGCTTCATATGGAACAAGTCAATCGGCGCATTAACATACAGGCTGCAGGTTGCACAGGATTCCTTATTTACAAACATGATCGTAAATGATTCAACGCTGGCAGACTCAACAATTTTGGTTACAAATCTGCTTACCAACAGGTATTACTGGTGGCGTGTAAATGCAAAAAATGTAATCGGCACCAGTCCGTATTCTTCTGTATGGAAATTCGGTACATTTTTGGTTGGATTAAACCAAATAAGCACAGAAATTCCGAAGGAGTTTAAGCTTTATAACAACTATCCTAACCCGTTTAATCCGGTTACAAAGATCCGGTTTGAAATTCCCGTTAAAGGAAAAGTATTCTTTTTCGTTTACGATATACTTGGTAAGGAAGAATTCGCTCTTACAGAAAGTGATTTAGATCCGGGAATTTATGAATACCGGTATGACGGATCAAACTGCCCTTCGGGCATATATTTTTACCGGTTGATTTCCGGCAATTTTTCTGAAACCAAAAAAATGGTGTTAATAAAGTGAAAATTACTATATTATGAGGACAATATCTTATTTTTATTTATTATATTTGTAGACCATTAATTATACAGGAAGGAAATAATAATGAATAACAGGTTCAAATTAATGTCTGTTTTAACAGCATTTATTTTTGCCGTTTCAATATATTTGGTAGGCTGCGTTAACTATGACCAGAAGACCACTTTAAAAGAAGACGGTTCAGGTTCAATGAAGATCCACTACTGGAGCAGCATGAAGAATTTTTCGATGGGTACAACACTTGGCAAGTTTGAATTTGACGAGGCAAAAGCCAAGGATAAATACAAAAGCAGCAATACAGATGTAACAAGCATCAAGGTTGAAGAAAAGCTTGATGACTCAACAAAACATGTTAATATTGATCTCACTTTCAAGGACATCAATAAACTAAGCGATGCAAAAGGATTTGAAAGCGCAAAGGTTACATGGAAAGAGCATAAAGACGGAATGGAACTGAAATATATTCTGCTTCAGGATACATCAGCAGCTAAGCAGATGAGTGCAAGCGATTATAAAGTTACATATGAATTCACAATGCCTTCTGAAATTGTTTCCACTAACGGTACAAAAGACGGACAGACTGTAAAATATTCATATACTCTTGCAGATCTTGGTAAAGATATTGAAATGACAACTGTAGTTAAAAAGGCAGGCGGCAAGCTGTGCGGACTTATCGGAATGGTAATGGGCACTATGCTTATTGGTTTTGCATACTACTCTCAAAGAAAGAAAAAATAGATTTTTTTCCAATTAACTTAAATCCCGTTTAAATGACGGGATTTTTTATAAATTTAAATTCTCAACAGCCATGAAGAAATCACTTTTAATTTTCATTGCTCTTTTTACTGTGTTATTTTTTACAGGAAGCACAAATTCCCAGGATGACAACATGAAAAAATGGATGGACTATATGACACCCGGTGATATGCATAAAATGCTTTCACAGGGTGTTGGTACATGGACCATGAAGACAAGCTGGTGGATGGCTCCCGGAACAGAACCTACTGTTTCAGAAGCAACTGCTGTATCAGAAATGATACTGGGCGGAAGATACCTTTCTACAAAAGTATCAGGCTCTATGATGGGAATGCCTTTTGACGGCATGTCTCTGGAAGGATACGATAACTCTGCGAAATTATTTATGACAACCTGGATTGACAACATGGGCTCAGGTATTATGTACATGACCGGAAAATGGGATGAAGCAGCAAAGCAGATCCATTATACCGGTAAAACAGTTGACCCGATGTCCGGGGGTTGGGTTGATGTAAGACAGGTAGTGACTTACAACAGCGATGGAAGCGTTAAAATGGAAATGTACGGTCCGGGTCCTGATGGTAAAGAATTCAAGACAATGGAAATTACCAATATTAAGAAGGATTAACTCATTAACTTTCCTTCAATTTTAAGCTTCACGGCAGCAAAGCCGGGAAGCTTTTTTTATGGTTAAATTCCATATTGAAGTAATATACTGTATATTTCATTGAGACTTAAATGCTTAATAGGTATATTTGTAAACAATTAAAATTTCAAATGAATAAGCCAAAATGTCATAATTCTCACCTGTTTTTGAGGAATTTTATGCCATACGGTAAATTCATTCCGGCATTGTTATTGTTTGTTCTTTGTAATTATTCTGCAGTTATTTATTCAGAAAATGGATCCGTTGATTTTACACAGGTTGATAAACTCATTGATGACGGCATCCGCACCCGGGCATTTCCATCTGCAGTATTGGTTGTAGGAAATTCAAAAGGAATTATCTACCAGAATGCTTATGGCAGACTGACATACGGTGAAGAATCTGAAGCAACCACACTTAGAACCATATACGATCTTGCTTCAGTCACAAAAGTAATTGCAACAACCGCTGCTGTTATGCAGCTGTATGATGCAGGCAAAATTGACCTGAACGCACCGGTATACCAATACATACCTGAATTTGGCAATAACGGGAAAAATGATATCACTGTATATAACCTGCTTGTACATAATTCCGGTCTAACTGCATGGACTCCGTTCTACCAGGACCCGAATATGGATTCACCGCAAAAGGTAAAAGATGCAATTTACAATTGCGCAAAAGAATATGAAACCGGTTCACGTACATTGTACAGCGATTATAATGCTTTCCTGCTTGGTGAAATTGTTGAGCGTATTAGCGGCCAGAAACTTGACCAGTACTGTAAAGATAAGATCTTCAGCAAACTCAACATGACAGATACATATTTCCTTGTACCTATGAGCGAAGATTACAGGATAGCACCGACCGAAAATGATACTTATTGGCGCAATCAGCTTCTTGTTGGCTATGTGCATGATGAGCTGGCAGCGATCCTGGAAGGTGTTTCAGGTAATGCCGGTTTGTTTTCCACTGGACCTGATCTTTTCAAATTCATGCAGATGATGCTCAACAACGGAAGGTTCACTGATGAGCGCCGAATGTCTCCTCTTCCGCTTCAGGATACTATGTTTACTGCCTCAACCGTTGAGCTCTTCACTTCAAAAGCAACCGGACTTGGTTATGCAAACACAAGAGCTTTGGGATGGGAAACCAAACCTGAACCGACAAAATATCCGCCGGCATGCGGTAATAAGTTTTCAGCTAATTGTTTCGGGCATACAGGCTATACCGGTACATCTGTCTGGTGTGATAGAGAAAAGGACCTGGTAGTTATTTTTCTGACAAACAGGGTTTACCCAACACGCTCAAGTGAAGAAGTCAGAAGCATCAGACCGAAACTGCATGATGAAATTTGCAGGATACTTGGATTTTAGGATTTTAAAAACAGAATATAATTTCAAATTATTAAATAACATTAAAGGTATATAATAAATATATGAAGGCTTTCAGAAACGAACCGTTTACAGATTTTTCAATCCCCAAAAATGCGAATAAATTCCGCGAAGCTCTTGCTAAAGTTAAAAGTGAATTAAATAATGAGTATCCCCTTGTTATTGGCGGAGAAAAGATATTCACTGAAGATAAGATCACTTCCATTAATCCGTCAAATACAAATGAAGTTATAGGCAGGGCATCTAAGGCTTCGCCTGAGCTTGCAAACCGCGCTATTGAAACAGCATACGCAAAATTTGATGAATGGAAAAGAGTACCCGCAAAAAAACGTGCAGCGTTCCTTTTTAAGGCTGCCAAAATTATGCGCAAACGGAAATTTGAATTTGCCGCATGGATGGTTTACGAAGTAGGCAAGAACTGGGCAGAAGCTGACGGCGATGTAGCAGAGGCAATTGACTTTATGGAATTCTATGCAAGAGAGATGCTCCGCTACGATAAAAGCATAAAGCTTGTGAAGATCAAAGGCGAAGATAACCGCCAGCATTACATTCCGCTTGGTGTTGGTGTGGTAATTCCGCCATGGAATTTCCCGCTGGCAATTTTAGTTGGCATGACAACTGCCGCATTTGTTACAGGCAATACTGTTGTGCTAAAGCCGTCTAGTGATTCACCTGTAATAGCATGGAAGTTCATGGAACTGCTTGAAGAGATAAAATTACCTGCAGGTGTTGTTAATTTCCTGCCGGGCTCAGGGGGACTTATCGGTGATATGATCGTTGAGCATCCGCTGACAAGATTCATTTCATTTACAGGTTCACGAGAAGTGGGTCTGCATATTAACCAGCTTGCAGCAAAACCGCAGCCCGGACAAAAATGGATAAAACGCGTCACCGCTGAAATGGGCGGCAAAGATTCAATTGTAGTAGATGGCGAATTAAAATCTATTGAAGAAGCAGCAGCCGGAGTTATTTCATCTGCTTTCGGTTTCCAGGGGCAGAAATGCTCAGCCTGCTCGAGAGTAATTGTACATGAAAAGATATATGATAAGTTCATAGACCTGCTTGTTGATAAAGCAGCAGGCATAAAGGTCGGACCCGCTGAAGAGAATCCCGGCATGGCAGCAGTCATAAACAAAAAATCCGAAGACAGCATTCTGGCTTATATTCAAAAAGGCGTTGCTGAAGGCGGAAGAATTGTGTTTGGCGGCTCGAAGGCGAACGAGAGCGGTTATTTCATTCAGCCAACAATTATTGCTGATGTAAAACCTGAAGATACAATTTCCCAGGAAGAGATATTCGGACCGGTTCTTGCTGTCATTAAGGCTAAGGATTTTGATGAAGGTATACAGATAGCAAATAATACAGAGTATGGCCTGACCGGTGCAGCATATTCAAAAGATAAAAAGAAGATCAAAAAAGCAGCAGAAGAGATATTTGTCGGCAACTTATACCTGAACAGGAAATGCACCGGAGCACTTGTTGGTGTTCACCCGTTTGGCGGGTATAATATGAGCGGTACATGCTCCAAGGCAGGCGGATTTGATTACCTGCTTCTGTTCATGCAGACCAAGATTGTTGCCGAGAAGATATATAAATAAGTAAATTGATCGAAAGCGATGTTATCATTGCAGGAGCAGGTATAGTTGGACTTGCGACTGCTTTAAAGATACTTGAATCAAGACCGGGCACAAAGTTACTTGTACTTGAAAAAGAGACGGGTGAGGCAAGGCACCAGACAGGCAATAACAGTGGCGTAATACATTCCGGCATTTATTACAAACCCGGAAGCCTGAAAGCGCTGAACTGTATCACAGGATACAATCAGCTTCTTGATTTCTGTAACAGGTACGATGTAAAATATGATATTTGCGGCAAGGTAATAGTAGCAATAAATGATTCGGAACTGCCAAGGTTGGCCGGTATTTACGAGCGTGGTATTGCAAACGGTCTTGATAAGATCAGATATATAGGTAAAGAGGAGCTTAAGGAAATTGAACCTCATGCATACGGAATTAAAGCAATTCACGTACCATATACAGGCATTATTGACTATAAGGAAGTATCCCGCAAATATGCTGAGCTAATCCGTGAAAAAAACGGAGAGATTAAGTTCAGCGAAAAAGTTGTAAAGATAAATGATTCAGGAAGCAGCATTGAAATAATAACACAAAACAGTTCTTTTAACACAAAAGTTTTTATAAATTGCTGCGGACTTCAATCCGATGAAGTTGCAGGTTTAAGCGAAAAGAAGATCGATACAAGGATAATTCCTTTCAGGGGAGAATATTATAAGATCAAGCCTGAAAGAAGATACCTTGTAAAAAACCTTATATATCCTGTACCTGATCCTGCATTCCCGTTTTTGGGAGTGCATTTTACACGTATGACCAGCGGTGAAGTTGAAGCGGGACCCAATGCTGTTCTTTCATTTAAAAAAGAAGGATATAATAAAACCAGCTTCAGCTTGAAGGATAGTTTTAAGACATTCACATGGAAAGGGTTTTACAGCATTGCTTCAAAGTATTACAAAACCGGGTTTGGTGAATTTAAAAGGTCGTTCAGCAAGAAAGCTTTTGTGAAGGCATTACAGAAGCTGATGCCTGAAATTACAGCAGATGACCTTATTGCCGGCGGTGCCGGCGTGCGGGCGCAGGCTATCAGCATTGATGGCAAACTGATTGATGATTTTCTGATTCACGATTCAGGGCGCATTGTTAATGTTTTGAATGCTCCCTCCCCTGCTGCAACATCAAGTCTGGCTATAGGGCAGGCAATTGCGGAAAAAATTTTAAACAAATTATAAGTATTATGAAAATAGTAAAATATTTATCAGCTTTGCTTGTACTGGGATTGATCCTTAATTGCAGCAAGATCTCGGAGAAGGTTGAAGAAAAAGTTAATGAAAAAGTTAACGAAAAAATTGATGAAAACCTTAAGAAGATCGATTCAAGTCTGGACAGGAAATCAATCGATTCCCTGATGAAGCAGCTTGATACACTGAAGACAAAAGCTGATTCATTACTGCAGGAAGAATCAGACAAGAGATCAAAAAAATCAAAATAGTTGCCTGAGCTAAAAACTTGAACAAGCCGATAATAATACCCGCCCTCATGTTTATTTCTGTCAGTATATTGACAGGATGCGGTGTGTTCGGGAAAAAGAAATTTGAAGATACAGATACATATAAAGAAATGATAAGAGTTCAGGAAGAAACTGATAAGAAACTAGATTCGATAAGGCGTGAAAATTACAGGCAGCTAAATGATTCCGTAAACAACGGTTTTAAAAGAAAGCTGGATTCCCTTAAGCGCAGCACTGACTCTCTTGAAAAAGAACTTGAAAAAAGCATTCAGAACCTTAAAAACAATAAATAATTTTTAATTAGAAATAACAATTAACAATAAATATATTTTAAGATGAAAATACACGAATACCAGGCCAAACAGATCTTGTTGAAATACGGAGTACCCGTGCAGAACGGTATACCTATAAAAGATATTTCAGAATTTGACGCTGCATTGAGTACACTGCAGTCACACGGCATCAACCAGTTTGTAGTAAAGTCACAGATTCACGCAGGCGGCAGAGGAAAAGGTAAAGTATACAATCCAAATAACCGCGAAGAGCTTATTCTTGATGGCGGTGTAAAATTCACCACCGATGCTGTTAAAGCCAAAGAATATGCAGAGAAAATACTCGGAAACCTGCTTGTAACCCACCAGACAGGTGAAGAAGGCAAGCTGGTTCAGACACTTTTCATCACAGAAGGTCTTGATTACACACATGAATTCTATATCGGCATTCTGCTGGATAGAACTGTGGGCAAAAATGTGATTATGGCTTCAACCGAAGGCGGCGTGGAAATTGAAAAAGTTGCCGCTGAAACACCGGAGAAGATCATAAAAGAATGGATTGACCCCAATATCGGCCTGCAGCCTTTCCAGATCAGAAGGCTTGCATTCGGGCTCGGACTTGAAGGCGAAGTATTCAAAAATTTCGTTCCGTTCATCAAAACGTTATACAAAGCATATGAGGAAAGCGACGCCTCACTGATTGAGATCAACCCAATGGCCATACTGAACGATAAAAAAATAGTTGCTCTGGATGCAAAAATGACGCTGGATGATAACGCAATGTTCAGACATAAGGATTATCCTGAGCTTCGCGATACCAATGAAGAGGACCCGCTGGAAGTTGAAGCATCAAAATATAATCTTAACTATGTTAAGCTTGATGGCAACGTTGGCTGTATGGTCAACGGAGCAGGACTGGCAATGGCAACAATGGATATTATCAAGCTTGCCGGCGGTGACCCTGCAAACTTTTTGGATGTTGGCGGCGGAGCTTCAAAAGAAACCGTTGAAAATGGTTTCAGGATTATTTTATCTGACCCCAATGTTAAAGCTATACTTGTTAATATCTTCGGCGGTATCGTTAGATGCGACAGGGTTGCAGGAGGTATCATTGAAGCTGCCAAGAATATTAATATACAGGTCCCAATTGTAGTAAGGCTTGCAGGTACTAACGCTGATATTGCCAGGAAGATGCTTGATGAATCAGGACTTGCAATAATTGCAGCTGAAGGATTCAAAGATGCAGCTGAAAAGATCACACAGGTTTTAAGCAACTGATACGCATTAGAAGGTAATATCAGCTTCCCGATATTGGTTCAATGATCTCACAAAAATAATTGCCGCAGCCCACGGTTGCGGCAGGATTTGAAAAATTAACCGGGCTTTCATGACTTATATTACGAAGTAATAAAAGTTGCCCCGTAAATATAAACTATTTGGATTCAGTCTATTCAAAATACGAACCGGTCATAGGACTTGAGGTGCACGCCCAGCTGAAAACAAAAAGCAAAGCTTTTTGTTCATGCTCCACGGAATTCAATGCTCCACCGAATACAAATATATGTCCGGTATGCCTGGGGCACCCCGGGACCCTACCTGTTTTGAACAAAAATCTG
Organism: Ignavibacteria bacterium; assembly: GCA_030835085.1. Lineage (GTDB taxonomy): Bacteria > Bacteroidota > Ignavibacteria > Tepidaquicellales > OLB5 > OLB5. The sequence continues at coordinate 38,464 of JAUQWQ010000041.1, read as the reverse complement.
GTTGAGTTTATTCTGAGACTTGGTACGGCAACAAACTGCCGGATCAGGGAAAGATCTATTTTCGCACGAAAGAATTACTTCTACCCGGATCTGCCCAAAGGCTACCAGGTATCACAGTTCGATCAGCCGATATGTGAACACGGTAAGGTTGCAATTGGGGATAAGACGATAGGCATTACGCGTATTCATATGGAAGAGGATGCCGGCAAATCGATACATGATATGTCCACAGATGAATCACTGGTTGATCTGAACCGTTGCGGAGTACCATTAATTGAGATCGTAAGCGAGCCTGATATGCGCAATTCAAAGGAAGCCTACGATTACCTGACCATGCTTAAACAGCTTGTAATATATCTTGATATTTGTGACGGCAATATGGAAGAAGGCAGCCTAAGATGTGATGCCAATGTTTCTGTAAGGCTAAAAGGCGCTGAAAAATTCGGTACAAAATGTGAAGTAAAGAACCTGAATTCATTCCGCAATGTTGCAGATGCGCTGGATTATGAAATTAAGCGCCAAATTGAACTTATCGAACAGGGCGGCGAGGTAATTCACCAAACTATGACATTTGACGCGAGAAATAAAGCTACTATTCCGATGCGCTCAAAGGAAGAAGCCCATGATTACCGATATTTCCCGGAACCGGACCTTGTTACAGTATATGTAGATGAAAAATGGAAAAAGGATGTAGCCTCAGCATTGCCTGAGCTTCCGCATATAAAGATAGCACGATTCATCACAGAATACCAGCTCCCGGAATATGATGCTGAAGTACTGACTCAATCACGGGAACTTGCAGATTATTTTGAAAGTGTCTGTAAAAGTATTGACAAGCAGAGTTATAAGACAGCAAGCAACTGGGTTATGGGAGAAGTGATGCGCGTGCTGAATGAAAAGAAGATAAGTATTTCTGAGTTCAATATCAGCAGTCAAAATCTTGCTTCACTTGTTAAATTGATTGCAGATGGTAAGATTTCTAACAATATTGCAAAGGAAGTTTACACAGAAATGCTTTCAAAGGCTAAAGGTGATGTAGGCCAAAACCCCGAGAGAATAGTAACTGATAAGAACCTGCTGCAGGTCACAGATACCGGTGAAATTGAAGGAATAATAAAGAAGATAATTGCAGATAATCCGAAAGAAGCTGAGCGCTACCGCGCAGGAGAGACAAAGCTTCTGGGACTGTTTGTAGGAAAAGTTATGAAAGAATCAAAAGGGAAAGCGAATCCCAAAACAGTAAATGAACTTTTAACCAAGAATTTAGGTAATAACTGATACGGCAATATAACCGTAAGCGAACGGAGAACAACCAATGCCACACAAGAAAATGATAGTTGCAAACTGGAAAATGAACAAGGGACTTGTTCAGTCTCAGCAATTTGCTGATGAACTGAAAATGTTCACAGATAAACATAAATTAACCGATACTGAAGTAGTATTATGTCCCCCATTCACTTCGCTTGACGCGGTGAACAAAAAGATAAGCGGCACTCAGCTTAAACTTGGAGCGCAGAACATGTACTTTGAAAGTATTGGTGCGTTTACAGGTGAGATTTCCGCAGGTATGCTGAAATCATGCGGATGTGAATATGTCATACTCGGACACTCCGAACGCAGGCAGTACTTCCATGAAACTAATGCCATCATCAACAAAAAAGTGCTTAAAGCACTTGATGAAGGATTAAAGCCGATTGTTTGCCTGGGTGAAAACCTTCAGGAGCATGAAGATAAACTGACTGAATCGGTGATTGAAGAACAGCTCTCAGCGTGCCTTACGCATGTAAGCGAGGAAGGCGTAATAAATGTTACAATAGCATACGAACCTGTTTGGGCCATAGGCACAGGCAAGAATGCAACTCCTCACCAGGCAGAAAGTGCACATAACTTCCTGAGAAAAAAGCTGAAAAAGATGTATAATGAAGAGATCTCCAAAAATACCCGTATAATCTACGGCGGCAGCGTTACTGCTGAAAATGCTAAGGAGCTTTTTGCTTCCCAGACTGTTAACGGAGGCCTTATTGGCGGCGCATCACTGGAAGCTGACAAGTTCATTAAGATTATTAACTCATCAAATACTAATATCAACAAATAAATCATATAAGGTAATCATACAATGAAGGAAGTAGTAATAGTATCTGCGGCACGTACCGCAGTTGGGGCATTTAACGGAAGTTTAAGCGGTTTTTCCGCTCCGCAGATCGGTTCATTTGCAATTAAAGAAGCTGTAAAAAGAGCCGGCATTAAGCCCGAAGAAATTGATGAAGTATTAATGGGTAATGTTCTGCAGGGCGGGCTTGGACAAGCGCCAGCAAGACAGGCAGCTATAGCGGCAGGAATTCCAAACACTGTTTCAGCTACCACAATTAACAAGGTATGCGGCTCCGGATTAAAATCGGTGATGCTTGGTGAACAGGCAATCAAAGCCGGTGATGCTGAAATAGTTGTAGCAGGCGGAATGGAATCAATGACCAATGCTCCCTATATTTTAAAAAAGGCACGTAATGGTTACAGGATGGGAAATGGAGAGATTTTTGACCTTATGATACACGATGGACTTTGGGATCCATACGGTAACAAACATATGGGTATGCTTGGCGAGCTTTGCGCAGCTGAATATAAAATTTCCCGTGAAACCCAGGATGAATTTTCAAAAGGTTCCTACGAAAAAGCACTGGATGCGATCAAAAACGGATACTTTAAAGATGCAATTGTTCCCGTGGAATTAAAAGATAAAAAAGGCAATGTAACTCTTTTTGATACTGATGAGGACCCCGGTAAGGTTAATTTTGAAAAAGCATTTTCGCTGAAACCTGTATTCACCAAAGAAGGTACTATTACAGCTTTTAACGCTTCCAATATTAATGACGGTGCAGGCGCAGTGGTTCTTATGTCAAAAGAACAAGCAGCAAAAGGCGGCGCAAAACCGATGGCAAGAATTGTAACACAGACAACATTTTCACATCACCCTGACTGGTTCACAACTGCCCCCGGTTTTGTTATAGAAAAGGCTTGCAAAAAAGCGGGTCTGACCAAAGATGATATTGACCTGTTTGAAATTAACGAGGCTTTCGCAGTTGTAAGCTGCGCGGTAAATCAGATAGCAGGTATTGATCCTGCAAAAGTGAACGTAACCGGCGGAGCAATCGCAATAGGCCACCCAATTGGCGCTTCAGGTGCAAGGCTTCTCATTACATTGATTTACAATCTTCACAGGCTTAACAAACGCTACGGCCTTGTAACACTATGCAATGGCGGCGGTGAAGCAACAGCAATAATAATAGAAAAAATTTAATTCTACTTTCACAATGAATATTCATAATATTTCAATCATAGGTTCAGGAACGATGGGCAATGGAATTGCCCATGTATTTGCATTGTACGGCTACAAAGTAACTTTAATTGATATCAAAGAAGAATTCCTTGAGAGATCAATTAAGACGATCACAGGAAATCTTGAGCGCCAGCTTAAAAAGGAAACCATCACAAAAGAAAAGATGGATTCTGCATTAGCGAACATAAAGACCTCCACAAACTTAACAGATGCAAAGGATTCAGAGCTGGTTATTGAAGCAGCCACTGAGAACTTTGAGATAAAAAAGAGTATTTTCAAAACTCTTGATGAAAACTGCAAAACCGGTGCAATACTTGCAAGCAACACGTCATCAATTTCAATTACAGAAATTGCCGCATTCACCAAAAGACCCGATAAAGTTATTGGCATGCATTTTATGAATCCTGTGCCGGTTATGAAACTTATCGAAGTGATCCGCGGACTTGCAACAAGCAATGAAACATATGCCATTATTAAAGAGCTCTCCGAAAAGATAGACAAAGTACCTGTTGAAGTTAACGATTACCCAGGTTTTATTTCCAACAGGATACTTTTGCCTATGCTGAATGAGGCAATGTATTGCGTTATGGAAGGCGTTGCCACGCCGGAAGCAATAGATAATGTTATGAAGCTCGGTATGGCACACCCAATGGGTCCGCTTACACTTGCTGATTTCATCGGACTTGATGTATGTTTATCCATTATGGAAGTTCTTCATAACGGGCTTGGTGATTCAAAGTATCGCCCTTGTCCCCTGCTTAAGAAAATGGTAGCTGCCGGGTATTTGGGCAGAAAATCAGGCAAAGGTTTTTACGATTATACAAAGAAATAAAACAATTAAACTAATACTACAATGGATTTTAACTTTACAGAAGAGCAAATTGCTATACGGGATACTGCAAGAGATTTCGCTCAGAACGAAATAGCGCCTTCAACAATTGAACGTGATATTAAGGCGGAATTCCCTTTTGAAATTATTAAAAAGCTGGGTGAATTTGGTTTTATGGGCATGATGGTTCCGCCTGAATGGGGCGGCGCAGGATTTGACGCCGTCAGTTATGTGCTAGCGATGGAAGAAATATCCAAAGTGGATGCATCAGTTGGTGTAATTATGTCCGTAAATAACTCGCTGGTTTGTTACGGTATCAACCAATGGGGTACGGATGAACAGAAGGAAAGATTTTTAAAGCCTCTTGCCTCCGGCGAAAAGCTGGGATGCTTCTGCCTTTCAGAACCGGAAGCAGGCAGTGATGCGACTCAGCAGAAAACCGAAGCTGTTAAGGATGGTGACTATTATATATTAAATGGAATTAAGAACTGGATCACAAACGGCAAAAATGCGGATATATATTTTGTACAGGCAATGACGGATAAGGAAAAAGGTCATAAAGGTATTTCAACATTCTTAATTGATAAAGATGCTGAAGGACTTGAAACAGGAATAAAGGAAGATAAGCTCGGAATAAGAAGCAGCGATACCTGTACTGTAAGTTTTAATAATTGCAGGGTGCATAAAGATCAGCTTTTAGGCAGTGAAGGACTTGGATTTAAGATAGCAATGGAAACACTTAACGGCGGAAGGATTGGCATAGCAGCGCAGGCATTGGGTATTGCCCAGGCATCGCTTGAAGCTGCAACCAAATATGCCAAGACAAGAAAGGCTTTCGGAAAGCCCATTTCAGATCTCCAGGCAATTCAATTCAAGCTTGCAGATATGGCAACAAATGTCGAGGCAGCAAGAAATCTGGTACTGCATGCTGCATGGAATAAGGACCAGGGTCTCCCCTTTGCAAAAGAAGCCGCTATGGGTAAACTGCTTGCCAGCAAAACGGCTGTCAACAATGCCCTTGAAGCCATACAGGTACATGGAGGATACGGTTATGTTAGGGAATACCTTGTTGAGCGTTATTTAAGGGATGCAAAAATAACCGAAATTTACGAAGGAACGTCAGAAATTCAGAAAGTCGTAATTTCAAGGGCAATGCTTAAAGATTAATATAAATTAAATATTCTAAAACAAAAGGGAGCATTTGCTCCCTTTATCATTTCATGACTTCCTTAGACCTATTATTTTATGAGTATCATCTTGCGGCTTTGGGTGTAGTTATCAGTTTTAAGCAGGTAAAAATATATTCCGGAATTATATTTCTCAGCATTCCATTCCGCAGTGTAAGTACCCGGCTGCACATCACCATTTACAAGTTCTTCTACCTCCCTGCCTATTGCATCAAATACTTTGAGATTTACAAATGTACTTTTGGAAATATCGAATTTAATCAAAGTTACCGGATTAAACGGATTCGGATAGTTCTGATACAAATTATATGAAACCGGGATTTCTTCGTTCATTTTTATTATACCTATATACGTGATCCCGTGCGGACCGGCTCCTGTAGGAGGGACTGTATGGCATACCATACAATCGTTAATTGCACCGGCATGCCCCTGAACCCTGATGCTTTGCAGGTTATCGTTCGGCTGTGTGGTCGGATAAATTGCATGCGGACTTCCGTGACATGATGAACATAATAATCCTCCATGCCCTTTGGATTCCCTGTAAAGTTTATTCGGTTCTTCTGAATAATTGCTGCCGTGACAGCTTGTACTGCCGCATTTAGGTTCATCAAGCCACGGCCTCCTGCCGTTTTCAATCGAGCTTGCAATGTTGCTCATTGTTCCATGGCAGTTCTGGCATGTCATATCACTTGATCTCATCACATCCCTGAAACACTGCGTATTGGGTCCCGGATGGCATTTATAACAGGTGTTTATACTGTTGGTAGGCTGAATGAATTTATGTTTATCATGTATACGGAAAGAAAAGGATTTAGCCTCAGGGTCACCTGTTGTACCAAGAGCATTTGATGCGTGGCATCTTGCACAGAGCTCAGGACTATTCTGCCTGAAACCCGGCACATTTTCGTGATTATCTTTTATAGATTGCTCTGAAGTATGGCATCCGCTTTGCACACAACCAATTTCATTACTAACAGGAATGACATTATCAGTAGTTGCAACTACGTTTCCTGTAAGTTTTGCAATTAAATGGAAAGTCTGGAACGGCTTTTCGGTAACCAGATCATTATCTGCAAATGGAGTATTAGGTATGCCAATAACCTTGAAGTAATTTGATTGAAGGTCCATATTTCCCGTCAAACCTTTTCCTGTTAATCCGATATTATTGGGTAACGGACTAGGCAGACCGAACAAAACCTGGGCATAAGTCCAGAAATTTGTTTTGCCAACTGAATAAGTATTCCCGGGAATTGAATATTCAACAGTAAATCCCGTATTAACGATCTGCGGTGGCTGACCCGGCTGTTTTTTAATAAGCTGTGCAAAAACATTATTGTAAGGCGGAAGCACAGCCATCTTTGAAAAATCCTGGTTTGAGCAATGCATGCCCAAGTCATTCCATCCCAATAAAACATATTGCTGCGCAGCTATTGGGACCCAAAAGATAATAAGCAGGAAAATTGCTGATATGAATCTTGTTTTTAATATCATAACAAACTCCTTCTAAGAAATGAAAATAATTATTGGAACGGAGCCAATGGGGAGAGATACAAATATACAAAATCAGGGCAGGCGTTTCCTATGATATTTGTCGCTATTAACAACTATTTTTAAATAAAATAAAAAAAGCAGTGTAAAAACACTGCTTTAGCTTTGTAGAAAGACCTCATATAAATTTACAGACTGAAGTAAAATCTCAGAGTTATATCAACACTGTTCATATCTTTACCGAATCTTGTAGCAAAAGGCTGGGACATATCCTGTTTTAATGGAATAAAATTGTAGCTTAACTCACCGCCAAAACCAAACTGGCCTCCGGTTCCCGTGAAACCGGAAATTATCCTGAATAGTGGTGCCCACTGGCTTGTAGTAATACCATTTTGTTCCTGGTCTCCATAATAAAGAGTACTGGGAGTATTATTATAAGAAACATCGTTTTCTTCTCTTACCCAAACAGCACCTGCTCCTCCGCCAATAAAAAATAATCTGGCAAAAGTTTTTTGCTTATACAACGGGAAAAATCTAACATTTATTGCTAATGGTAAAGCAATTATTCCGTTGATTCTTGTATGCGCATAATCATAAGAAGAACCGTTTATAACTTTAGGAGTTGAGAGTGCATAATCTACCTGTTTATTGTTGCTTGTAAATAATATTGTGGGAGAAAATTCAAGAGTTACAGCCTTTGCAATAGAAAAACCGAAGAACAGATTTATGTTTGTCAAAAATGTCCCGTTCCTTGTATCGAGTATTGGGAAAGCGGAGCTCATGTATGAATTTGTAAAAATCATAAACGAATATCCCGCTCCAAAGTAAGAAGTGACAGTCTTTCGGGTCTTTAGCTGATAATTTTTACTGAAATCTGTTGCTGAATTTGATTTCAGGGTAAAATCAGTATTTTCTTCCCCTTTCAGAATACTTTTCTTTTCAGAAAGCTTTAATATTGATTGCTGCTGTGCGAAAAAACTTCCGGTTAGTAAAACAAATAAAAGCAGTAATTTTACAGAAAAATTCATTAGTTTTCTCCTTTTAGAATTCAGGTAATTATTATCTTTTACAAAGATAATAAAATATTACAGAATATACCTGCTTAAGTCCCTGTTTTTAACAATATCTTTAAGCTTATCATTCACCATATCTTTATCCACTACAATTTTCTTTTCTTTGTTCTTATCAGGTGTATTGTATAATATCTCTTCAAGAACTGTTGAAAGAATTGTATGCAGCCTTCTTGCGCCGATATTTTCTACCTGTTCATTTACTTCAGCTGCAATTTTGGCTACTTCAAAAATACCGTCTTCTTCAAAGGTCAGGTCAACCCCTTCTGATTTAAGCAATGCTTCATACTGTTTAAGCAATGCGTTCTGAGGCTGTGTAAGAATCTTTACAAAATCCTCTTCAGTAAGACTGTTTAGCTCAACCCTTATGGGAAATCTTCCCTGTAATTCAGGAATAAGATCACTGGGTTTGGCAACATGAAAAGCTCCGGATGCTATAAACAGCACATGGTCAGTTTTTACCGAACCGTATTTTGTTGTAACGCTTGAACCTTCAACAATAGGAAGAAGGTCACGCTGAACGCCTTCACGTGATACATCGGGTCCCTGGCCTTTGCCCTGCGGACCGGCAATCTTATCGATTTCATCAATGAAAACAATTCCGTATTCCTGTACTCTTGTAACAGCTTCCTTTATGACGGAATCCATATCAATAAGCTTATGCGCTTCTTCCTGCACCAGTACAACGCGCGCTTCTTTAACGGTCATTTTGCGTTTCTTCATCTTCTTCGGCATAACGCTGCTGAAAAGATCCTGAAGGTTGACGCCAATATCATCAAGTCCTATTGGACCCATTACCTGCATCATGGGCATACCGTCACCGCTGACATCAATTTCAATTACCCGTTCATCAAGCTCGCCTTTTAACAGCTTCTCGCGGAATTTTTCACGTGTCTTGAAGTTCTCTTCCTTGTCTTCTTCAGGGGTATGTACCGGCGCAGAAAATCCAAGTGTTGCCTGTCCTGCTGATGCACCGCTGTCATCATGTTTCTTTTTCACCGGCGGCAGCAATATATCCAGTATGCGTTCTTCGGCAAGGTATTCAGCTTTTTTCTGCACCTCTATGCTTTTTTCTGATTTCACCATGCTCACGCCCAGATCAGTAAGTTCCCTTACTATCGACTCAACATCCCTGCCAACATATCCAACCTCGGTAAACTTGGATGCTTCTACTTTAATGAACGGGGCATTGGAAAGTTTTGCGAGCCTTCTTGCAATTTCGGTTTTACCAACACCGGTAGGTCCGATAAGGATAATGTTATTAGGCATTATTTCCTCACGAAGACTGTCCTGTATCTGTTTTCTTCTCCACCTGTTTCGTAATGCTATGGCAACTGATTTCTTTGCGTTATTCTGCCCGATTATATATTTATCCAGCTCAGCAACTATCTGTGAGGGAGTAAGCTCTTTATCAAGCTGATTTTCATCTTTTTTCACTTCTTTTTTCACTCTTGGTTTCTTTTCTGTTTTCCCGTTCGATATTGATTTTTCTTCACCCGAGCCATTAATATTTTCCTGTATCAAACTATCTTCTTTTTTTTCTGACATTTTAAAGATTTGCTCTTTCTAGCATAATTATTAAATTAAAAGGGTTTTTATAATTCTTCTATTGTTACATTGTGATTTGTGTAAATACATATTTCCGCAGCGGTGTTAAGTGATTCCTTTACTATTTCAACTGCAGGAAGCTGCGAATACTTAACAAGCATTCTTGCTGCCGCTGTTGCAAAACTGCCGCCTGAACCAATTGCTACAATACCATCATCAGGTTCAATAACATCGCCATTACCTGAAATGATAAATGCATGAGTACTATCCATTACAGCAAGCAGGGCTTCAAGTCTGCGTAAATACCTGTCTGTGCGCCAGTCCTTTGCAAGCTCAACCGCTGCGCGCGGCAGGTTTCCTTTGTACTGCTCAAGCTTAGCTTCAAACTTCTCGAAAAGTGTTAAAGCATCTGCCGTGGAACCGGCAAAACCTGCCAGCACCTTATCTTTATATATCTTTCTTACTTTCTTGGTATTATGCTTTAAAACGGTATTGGCAACAGTCACCTGACCGTCACTTCCCATAGCGGCTTTACCGTCTTTTATTAAACCTATTACTGTTGTGCTTAATATTTTATTCTTCAATTATGCTCCTTATTAATAAATTCCATTATTCTAATTACCATTCTACTCTTTTCTTTATAAAATCATATATTTAGCTATAAAATTCCTAACCGGTAATACGAATATTCACAGATATTATAACTTGTTCAATATGATTTTTCTTCTTAATGTGGCTTTTGGAATTTTCATGTTTTCACGGTATTTCGCCACAGTTCTGCGGGCAAGATTAAAGCCATCGTTATTCATCATTTCAGCTATTTTATCATCGCTCAGCGGTTTTGATTTATCTTCTTTTTCAATCAGTTCCCTTATTTTATCCATATATATTTTGTTTGATACATCCTCGCCGCTTTCGGTCTTCATAGCAGATGAGAAAAAATACCTTAATTCATAAATACCGAAATCAGTCTGTACATATTTTCCTCTTACTACCCTGCTTACTGTTGAAATATCCATACTTACGTCTTCGGCAATATCTTTTTCAAACATCGGCTTCAGGTTTTCTCCATGTGTAATAAAAAATTCATGCTGCCTGCTTACTATTGCGTTCATGATCTTCAGCATTGTATCCCTTCTCTGCTGAATTGAATTTATAAACCACTTCGCTGACTCAACCTTGTTCTTAAGGAATTCTTTGGTATCTTTACCGGTTGATTTATCCTTCATCATTTCCAGATACTTTTTGCTTATCCTGATGCCTGGTTTTGAGTCACCGGTCAGCTCAACATGCAGTTCCCCGTCAATTTCTCTTACCAGGAAATCAGGAATAATATAGTCAGCAGCAATATCCTGTTTGCCCGGAGCGGGATTTAGCTTATGGATAATTTCGAAAAGCTCATTTATCTTTACAAGTTTGACATTCAGCAGCTTGGAAAGTTTTTCAAAGTGCTTCAGCTTGAACTCTTCAAAGTAGTCGTTTATCATCCTGAGGCACAGGTCACGGTCATTATCAGTTAAGTCGTTTGACCTGTCATTTAATTGTATTGAAAGACACTCCTGCAGATTCCTTGCCGCTATTCCCGGGGGATCAAGATTTTGTACTACTTTAAGAACACTCTGTATTTTTTCCGGTTCAGGTTCAATAGAATATTTTTCCCTGATGTCTTCTGCAATTTCTTCAAGAGAAATTCTAAGGTATCCGTCATCTTCCAGGTTACCAAGTATCTCTTCAGCAATTATAAGTTCATCGCTGGCAAGACCCATGCGGTATATCTGTTCAAGGGGTGTCTCTTTCTGTTTACCGCCTTTGTTTAAAAGGTAATCTGTTCTTTCCTCATCAGTCCCCGAAAAATTACTGCTGTAATTCTGTTTCCCGGGATAATCATTCCAAATATCCTGCGCGTAGCTGTCTTCAGGGGAATCTTCTGGAGCAGTTTTTTCTTCCGCATCCATTCCGTCTTCAAGTACGGGATTTTCTTCAATCTGTTTTTTTATTTCCTGCTCAAGCGCTATTGACGGAATAGCAAGCAGCAGCTGCGCCTGGATAGCCTGCGGTGAAAGTTTTTGCTGTAATATCTGTCCCTGTGAATTTTTAAGCAATTACAAAGTACCCCGTTTAAACTGTAAATTAATTTTTAATTTTAAATCTTTTGCCCGGTAGCTGCTCTACAACACCTTTAAACTCCAGGTTAAGCAATGTTACCAATGAATCTGATATATTCAATCCCGATTTCTCTGATATCATATCTATATGAACCGGCTCAATTGTCATTAAAAACGTGTCGTAAATCAGTTTTTCATTGCCGTTCAATTCCGGAATAGCCTGTACTGATACAGAATTTCCATTTACACCGGAAAGTTTCATTCCCGTAAGTTTATTACTGATCTCAACCAGAATATCATCCAGGTTCTCAGTAAGTTTTGCCTGGCCGTTCTTTATCAAACCGTTAGTTCCTCGGCTGACCTTAGATGTAACATATCCCGGTACCGCAAATACTTCCCGGGACTGATCCAGAGCAGTTCTGGCAGTGATAAGTGCTCCCCCATCAACATCGCTTTCAATTACAATCGTACCCAGAGATAACCCGCTTATAATCCTGTTCCTTTTAGGGAAATTAACCGCATCAGGAAAAGCTGATATTTCATACTCTGAAATAAGGAGTCCTTTTTCACACATTTCGTCATACAGAGCTTTGTTTTCAGGAGGATAGATCATATCAACTCCGCAGCCAAATACGGCTGCTGTAATTGCGGATGAGTTTCTGTTCTTCAATACGGTTTTATGAGCTATTGTATCAACTCCCCTGGCAAAACCGCTTATTACTGCAATTCCGGCAGTTGATAATTCTTCAGCGAATTTTTCAGCCATTTTCCTGCCATAATCTGTCGGTTTTCTTGTGCCAACAATTCCTACTGAATTCAGGAGCAAAGCGGGGTCATATTTTCCCCTCATGTACAAAATTACCGGAGGGTCATAAATTCTTTTCAGCAGTTCCGGATATTTGCTGTCTGAAAGTGATAGTATTGAAATACCAAGTTCTGCAGCTTTTTCTATATATGCTTCAAATGTACTCTCAAATTCACTGAAACTTCCGTATGATTTCAGTATCAATTTGGCGGTTTTATCACTTATGTTCTCAATTTCTGATAACTCTTTTACTGAAGCACTAAAAACCCCGGCAGCATTTCCAAATCTATCGATGAGTCTTTTTATCCTGACAGCTCCTAAACCATCGATCTTTGTAAGAAATAATAAGTGTTTTAATTCAATCATTATGCGAAATCATTCAAAATTTACAGGTTAATACTTACAGGGTTAATTATTGATATTATTTTAATTCTCTCATCTTCTCATTTTAGGATCAAATGCATCCCTTAATCCGTCGCCAATGAGATTTACCGCGAAAACCGTGATCATAATTGCAAGCGAAGGATATAATGCCAACCCGTAATTTGTACCGGCAACAATATATTTGTATCCGTCAAAAACCATTTGCCCCCAGCTTGCTGTTGGCGGCTGAACGCCGAGCCCCAGAAAACTTAAGCTGGCTTCGAAAATTATGGATGTTGCCAGTCCCGCTGTACCTGTTACAATTATTGGTCCAATAGTATTAGGCAGAATATGCCTGAATATTATCCTGGTTGATCTGTATCCAAGGGCCCGTGTAGCTTCTACATATTCAGTTTCTCTCAAAGAAAAGAACTGACCTCTTACAATTCTTGCAATATCAACCCAACCTGTTAGCCCAATAGCCACAAATGACTGCCAGAAACCTTTGCCAAGCACAACTGAAAGCGCGATTATGAATAAGATTGAAGGGAACGACCATACAACATTTATGAACCACATAATAACTGCATCAGTTTTACCCCTGAAATATCCTGCAAGTGCACCAAGAAAAACACCGATAAATATTGCAATACTTTCAGAAATTACACCTACTGAAAGACTTATTCTGCTGCCATAGATCAGCCTGCTTAATATATCCCTTCCGTATCTATCGGTACCCAGTAAATATGTTGGTTCTATATGCCAATCAGATTCATCACCTGGAACAAGTTCACTTTTAGATAATGACCGCTCAGAACCGCTGTAATCAATATAAAAAACAGTATCTGCAGTTGTTTTAGTAATATTTTTAACCGGAATAAAATCCGTACCATCAAGTGCCTTTTTTAGAAGTACATTTCCTTTGTATCCCGAAGGTTTGGTTGCATATTCCAGAGTCTGGTCATTTGGGTCAAAAGGAGCGAGGATAGGTGCAGTAATTGCTATTAAAATCAGCATAATAAGGGTAATTAAACCCGCCATTGCAAGCTTATTCCTCTTAAATCTTATCCAGGAATAATACCAAAGACTGTGAGAAGCCCTCTGTTTTTCAGCTTCTGAAAACTTGTCTTTATCCTTAAAAAATTCATTTTCCTGCATAATTTAGCTAAATATACCGAAAATTCATTAGATATTCAAAACAAAACAGGCTATTTACTAAAATAAATAAGGCAGTTGAAATTATTTTAATACATGGTTTGTTATTATAAATGGCAGGCTGTAGGCTTGTATCAAAAAAGAAACAAATCGCTGTTTACCTAAACTGCCTCCTGGTAAGCAGCATGTGAAATCGCTTGACTCGCTGATTTCCTCCTGTATTGTTTTCTCCTTTAGAACCTGCAGTTTGCCGTTTTTTTTCATGCTAAACCCGGAAGCGACGTCTTGCTTCCGGGTTTTTTTTATATTTACCGCATTTAAACTTATAAACTGGAAACGAACAGACCCGGTATAATAACATTTACTTTGATATTTGATGATTGCTGTTTGAATTTAAGTATTTATTAGCCCACACTGCAATAACTTCACCAACATATAATGCATCATCTTTCTGCAGCATCAGATGGTCGATATTATCCAGCGATACAAAGCTCTTAGGCTGGTTAGCGTTTTTGAACAATCTTAAACCGTTTTCGATATCTGAATATGTGTCAGCAGTTGAGTGCATCACAAGATACGGTATATGAATATCCTTCTGCAGCTCTGCTGCATTATAACTTTCAATATCCTTGAAGAATTGAGGTTTAAAATTAAACTTTACACCGCCAATCTCAGTTTCAGCAACACCCATTTTAATGCTGCGTTCTTTTGTGCGCTTTAGCTTAACAGCCAGTTTTGCAGGCTCATCAGGTGAAGCAATTGATACCAGGCTTTTGACAGAATTCAGCTGTTTGGAAGCAAAGAGTATTGCCGATCCGCCGAGAGAATGACCGATCAGCATTTTAGGTGCCGTATATTCAGCTGCTAAGAAATTTGCAGCAGAAACAATGTCATCTATTTGAGTAGTAAAATTCGAATCAGGAAAGCTTCCCTCACTATCACCAATTCCGGTCATATCAAATCTTAACACTGCAATGCCGTGTTTTGTTAAAGCACGGTTAATATTTGCTATTGCTTTCAGCTCCATAGAACAGGTAAAACAATGTGCAAAAACAGCATACGCCTTTATATGTTCATTAAACGGCATATCAAGCCTGCCGGCCAGTGTAAGCTTTCGGGTGTTTTTAAATTTAATGTCAATTGTTTTCATACTCCAAAAATAATGAACAGGTAACTGAACCTCACCGTATAATTAAATCCCCGGCAGATTCATTATGCTGGCTTTAAGGTAATTATATATTTGATTATTTTAGAACAAATAAATTAAATATATGTGTACTAATTACGATAGATACATAACTGATAAAGAGATAAAAAAGAAAATGAAATCTCTAAAGTATCCGGTTAAAAATGACGACGATTTTTCAGACGAAGATTACGAAAATCTGAAACAGAAAGATATCAGGCTGACATCGGATATACTTTCCGTTATGCTTAAAGATAATACACCTGTTATGACTATCATGAAATGGGCAATAAACTGGAATCCCAAAATGCCTATATACAACAGCCGTATTGAAACTATCCGTGAGCAGGCACGCTGGAAAAGTATATTTTCAAAAAGCAGGTGTTTAATACCCGCAACATCATTTTATGAATACCGCCCATTCGAAAATGACCCCCCTGAAACAGTAAAACTAAAGAAAGAAAATAAAGTAAAACGCAAAACCAAATTCAGCATTTCTGTTCAGGATAATGAATTTTTCTTTATCGGCGGAATCTATGTCTGGAATAAGGATATGAATTATTGCAGTATGATTACAACTCCCCCGCATAGGGACCTTAAAAAAATTCCTCATCACCGCTGCCCGTTTATTCTTTTGCCTGATGAAGCTATGGAATTTATTGAAGCTGATCCGGCATACCTGCTTGACAAAGTAGATACATTGGATAGTTCTAAAAGCCTTGAAATTAAACAGGTATCTGAATTTTAACTCATTAAACAAATTTATTAATATTGCTACACAGTTTTGACCTTAATTCCCCAAAAATTAAGTTTTTCCTACCTTTGCTTATTTCATTGTAATAATAAATAACTAAAATTATCTTTACCCATTCAAAAATTCATTTTACGGATAATTATATAACATGAAGGGAATAATATTAGCAGGCGGTGCAGGTTCCAGAATGTACCCGATCAGTCAGCTTTACAGCAAACAACTGACCTTAATTTATGATAAACCATTAATTTACTATCCCCTTTCCATTCTGATGTTAGGCGGAATAAAAGACATCCTCATCATTTCTAATGAAGAAACTATCCCGTTTTATAAAAAATTATTCAATGATGGCAAACATTTAGGGCTTAATATCGAATACGTATTGCAATCTGCTCCAAACGGAATTGCAGAATCATTTATACTGGGTGATAAATTCATCGGGAACGATGATGTTACTTTGATTTTAGGTGATAATATTTTTTATGGTAAGCTTGATTTCTTCCATCGTGCCCTTGAAAGAAAAACCGGTGCAACAGTTTTTGGTTACAGGGTAACCGACCCAGAAAGGTACGGTATTGTTGAATTTGACGAATACGGAAAAGCAATTTCAATTGAAGAAAAACCTTCTAAACCAAAATCTGATTTTGCTGTGCCCGGTTTATATGTTTATGATAATAAAGTTGTAGAAATTTCCAAAAATCTGAAACCATCACCGAGGGGTGAACTTGAAATTACCGATGTAAATGTTGAATACATGAAGCGCGGAGAGCTGAACGTTGAAAAAATAAGCCGCGGCGTTGCATGGCTGGATACAGGTACACCGGAATCTTTGCTTCAGGCTTCAAATTTCTTCGGTGCAATTGAGGACCGCCAGGGTTTAAAAGTTGCATGCCTGGAAGAAATTGCTTTACACATGGATTTTATTGATATGGAACAATTTGAAAGTGTTATAACAAATATGCCAAAATGCGCATACAGAGAATATTTAAATAAAATATTTAACGACAGGAAGAATAAATAATCCCGTATGGATATCCAGGAAACGAAGATTAAAGATGTGCTGATAATCACCCCTAAAGTATTCAGTGATGACAGAGGGTATTTTCTGGAATCATTCAGAAAAAAAGTATTCGCCGAACGTGGTTTAAGCTTCGATTTTATCCAGGATAACATTTCACGTTCTAAAAAAAATACTGTTAGAGGCTTACATTACCAGGTTGGAGAATTTGCACAGGGAAAATTATGCCAGGTAGTTTACGGAAGTGTACTGGATGTTGCAGTAGATATCCGATTCGGCTCACCTACATTCGGGAAATATGTCGCCACAGAGCTTTCCGAAGGTAACCACGAACAATTGTGGATTCCCCCGGGCTTCGCACATGGATTTTCAGTACTTTCGGATATTGCGATCTTCCATTACAAATGTACAAATTATTACGATAAAAACAGCGAACGGGCAATCCTTTTCAATGATAAAGAGCTTAATATTGACTGGAACATAACCACTCCCCTGGTATCCCCAAAAGATCTTGAAGCAAAATTATTTAAAGATATTGAACAGGATTTTTCATATAATCAATAAACATTATTGCAGCCTTACTGAAAGTATCCGCCTTTACATTCTAATTAATTTAAATTCCATAAATGAAGGAAAATAACAAATCAATATTTTTTTGCGACGAAGCTAAAGTAAAACCAAGTACTTTTGTTACCCAGTTTGCAGAAAGGCTTGAGTTCGATCTGATCAAGGATAGAACAACCGTAACAGACCACGATATCCTCGAAGCAATTTCGCTTGCTGTACGGGACAGGCTTACACGAAACTGGCTTAAAACTCAAAATGAATATAATGTAAACAACGGTAAGAAAGTTCATTATTTATCACTGGAGTTCCTTATGGGAAGCCTTCTTGGGAATTCACTTATAAATCTTGGCATATATGATGAGTGCAGGAAATTGCTTGAGAATTTTGGCTATAATATTGACCGTATCATGAGGGAAGAGCCTGATATGGGACTGGGTAACGGCGGATTAGGCAGACTTGCAGCATGTTATATGGAATCACTTGCCACTCTTGAGCTTCCCGCATACGGTTACGGCATTCTGTATGAGTACGGAATTTTTGAACAGGATATTGAAAACGGTTACCAGATAGAAAAGCCTGACCACTGGCTCCGGTATGGAAATCCCTGGAAAGTTATGAGGCCTGAATTTACGTATACGGTTAAATTCAACGGACAGGTATCATCATATTTTGATGAAACCGGCCGAACCCGTTATACATGGATAAATACAGATGATGTACTTGCCATAGCAAATGATGTGCCTGTTCCTGGTTACCAGAACAGGACCGTTAACACTTTAAGATTATGGCAGGCAAAATCAACCGATGAATTCAACCTGAATAATTTTAACCAGGGCAATTATCTTTCTGCGGTTGAAAATAAAAATCTAAGCGAAACAATCTCCAAAGTACTTTATCCCAATGATTCAATACCTCAGGGTAAAATATTAAGGCTGCGCCAGCAGTATTTTTTTGTTTCAGCAACCCTTCAGGATATTATATATAACTTCAAACTTCATAACACAGATTTCAGTCTTCTCCCTGAAAAAGCTGCTATTCAGCTTAACGATACTCATCCCGCAATTGCTATCCCTGATTTGATGCGTATACTGATGGATGATGAGGGTCTTGAGTGGGATGAAGCCTGGGATATTACTCAAAAAGTATTTGCTTATACTAATCATACAATTGTACCCGAAGCGCTTGAAGAATGGACAGAAAGTCTCCTGCAGGCACTGCTTCCCCGCCATATGCAGATAATTTCAGAAATTAACCGGAGATTTTTGACCGGTGTTAAGGAAAAGTATTCTACTGATAATTCGATACAGGCAAAAATGGCTATTATCAGGGATGATACTCATGGAAACAGCATAAAAATGGCAAACCTGGCAATAGCAGGAAGTCACTCAACGAACGGTGTTGCGGAACTGCATTCGGACATTCTGAAAAAATATATTTTTCCTGAGCTGAACGCATACATGCCCGGCAAATTCAATAATAAAACTAACGGAATATCTATCCGCAGGTTTTTGCTGCAGGCTAATCCGGAACTTTCGGAACTCATTACATCGAGGATAGGAAATAAATGGGTGACTGATCTGGCTGAACTAAGAAAAATAGAAGCATTTGCCGAAGAAGATTCATTTATTAATAAATGGCGGACAATCAAACATAACAATAAGTTAAGACTCATTGATTTTATAAGCAAAAACCACGATGTAAAGGTTAACCCAGATTCAATATTTGATTCCCAGGTAAAGCGTTTTCATGAATATAAAAGACAGCTGCTTAATATACTGCATGTAATATCTATGTATAACAGAATAAAAAATTCACCTAATGATTTTTTGGTACCCAGGACGGTAATTTTTGGCGGCAAGGCTGCGCCGAGTTATTTTATGGCTAAAACGATCATTAAGCTGATAAATTCAGTTGCAGAGCACGTAAATAATGACCCAATTATTGGCGATAAGCTGAAAATTCTCTTTATTAAAAATTACGGTGTTACACTTGCTGAGAGGATAATACCTGCAAGTGACCTTTCCGAACAGATATCAACTGCAGGATTTGAAGCATCAGGTACAGGTAATATGAAATTTGCTTTAAACGGTGCAGTTACAATTGGTACACTTGACGGCGCTAATGTAGAAATAAAGAACGAAGTTGGCGACGATAATATATTTATCTTCGGTTTGACCGCTGATGAGATAATGGCAGCCAGAAGGAACGGGTATACTCCGATAAAATACTATGAAACTAATCAGGAGCTTAAACTTATTATAGATATGCTTAAGACCAATTATTTTAATAAGAACGAACATGGCATATTTGACCCTATTGTAAACGAATTGCTGTACAGGGATTATTATTTTGTAATGGAAGATTTTCAGGCATATTCAACAGCCCAGAAACGAGCTGAACTTGCTTTCATGAATACTGAAATGTGGACTAAAATGTCCATTATTAATTCTGCGAGAATGGAAAAATTTTCGAGCGACAGGGCAATAAAAGAGTATTCAGATGATATCTGGCATATCGGTAAATTAAAAATTGTTTAATCCGGCACAAATTCAGGAGTGAGTGCTGAAAACATCGTGACCCGCATTATTGTGAGAGTTATTCTTAAACCTGTGACTTCCATGAAGTTCTTTTTTTAATTTATCAAATTTTTCACCACTGCAGTTAATTTCTTCAAACAATATTGAAAGAATATTTCTTGAATTCCTGTGAATTTTGACCCTTTCAATATAGTTCCTGCTTTCAGTGTGATAATGATTATGTCCTGAATAATGATACATGGTCAAATCAAACCCGGCATAGTTTCCAGGTATTCTTTTTTTGCAAATAAATGTTCTTCACTTTCCCAATGTTCCATATCGGCAAGCATGGCATCTTTTGTACAGGCAGTTTTACAAATAGGCTCCGGGTACTTCCCCACACATTCAGTACATTTATCCGGAACAACATAATAATGGTCTGGTGACCAGAAATCATCGTGAATAAGCTCTTCATCACAAAATATAAAATACCTGTTATGTATCTTTCTCCAGTTCACCCCGCCTGGATAAATAGCATTATACGGACAAAGGATCTCACAAATTCCGCAATTCGTGCAGTTATTTGATATCTTCATCGGCATTTTTTTAACCTCCTTCCTCTTTCGAAATTAAATTGGAATTGATATTTTCCTTTTTTGGCCGGTACTTTTCAGAATACCCAAATATAGAATAAGCCACCCCGCAATAAAATGACTGCTGTCAACTGCCTGATTGATAAATATCTGTAAATCCTATTTTAGCTGTTTCAGCTAACTATTATTAATATGCTTCTGTGACTTTTATGGTTAAGAATGTTATTTTATATTAAGTAAATCAATTTAACATTATCTGAAAGCGGAGCATTAGTATGCAAATAGCATTTATTGGACTCGGGAAAATGGGCGGCAATATGGTTGAGCGCCTACTGAAAGATGGACATGAAGTTGTTGTTTATAATTTAACCAGACCTGAAATTGAGCTTGCAGTGAGCAAAGGAGCCGAAGGCTCTGAATCTCTTGATGATTTAGTGAACAAGCTTCAAGGAAGGAAGGTCGTCTGGCTAATGGTACCTTCAGGGAAACCTGTAGATGAAAATATTTCAGGACTCTCTGCTCTATTGAGCGAAAATGATATCATAATTGATGGTGGTAATTCATTCTGGAAAGAGACCAGGGAACGGGGACGGAAACTTAATGAGCTTGGAATAAATTATATTGATTGCGGTACAAGCGGAGGCGTATGGGGACTCAAAAACGGCTACAGCCTGATGACAGGGGGTAATAAAGAAGCAGTTGAGTATGTATATCCCGTCTTTAAATCACTTGCCCCTGAAGGAGGCTATACATATTGTGGCACAAGCGGTGCAGGCCACTATGTAAAAATGATACATAACGGAATTGAATACGGTATGATGCAGGCTTATGCAGAAGGCTTTGAGATATTAAAAACTTCTCCGTATGATATTGATGTAGAAAAAGTAGCCGGCGGGTGGATGCACGGCAGTGTGGTACAGTCCTGGCTGCTTGAGCTAGCTGTAAAGGCATTCCGCGAGGACCCCAACCTGGAATCAATAAAAGGATATGTTGAAGACAGCGGTGAAGGCAGGTGGACCATTGAGGCGGCTATTGAACAGAATGTTCCAGCCCATGTTATTACTTCCTCTCTTTATACAAGGTTTGAATCCCGGCAAAAAGATTCATTTGCAATGAAGGTACTGGCGGCTCTTAGAAACCAGTTCGGCGGTCATAAAGTTGTTAAAGATAAATAGGTTGCAGGTTGCAGGTTGCAGGTTGCAGGTAAAATATAAATTATACTACAATATTACAGAAAGTTTAAATTGAAAAAACCGGATAACTGTGTTATTATAATATTTGGGGCGTCGGGTGATCTTACGAAAAGAAAACTTATTCCCGCGATATTTGAGCTTTTTAAAAGGAATAATCTGCCCGAAAAATTCGCGGTACTGGGAACAGCAAGTTCTGCTCTTTCAGAACAGGAATTCAGGGAGTCTATGAAGGCTGCAATTCTTATTAATGATTCAATTGCAGATATAAATAAGATCAATGAATTTACTGAAAAGCTGAATTATTTCCCTATGGATTTCAAAGAACCTGAAGCGTACAGTTTGCTGAGCTCTAAAATAAAAAGTCTTAGCGGAACCTGCGGCGAGAACTGTAACTATATTTTCTACCTGGCTACAATTCCTTCTTTGTTCGCAGAAATATCTGTTAACCTTGGCAAGTCGGGATTAAATAAAAGTAAAAATGGTTATTGCAGAATTATTGTTGAAAAACCCTTCGGGTACGATCTTAAATCAGCGATTGAGCTGAATAATATAATGCATAATGTTTTTGAAGAAAACCAGATATATAGAATTGATCATTACCTGGGAAAAGAAACAGTACAGAACATACTTGCCACACGTTTTGCAAACGGAATATTTGAGCCAATATGGAACAGGAATTATGTTCACCATGTTGAAGTGACATCCGCGGAGAATTTTGGAATTGAAAACCGGGGCGGTTACTACGAAACTTCAGGCGCTCTTCGTGATATGGTACAGAGTCACCTGCTTAGACTTGTTACCCTGATCGCCATGGAGCCTCCCTCATCTTTTGAGCCTGATGCAATAAGAAATGAGCTGCAAAAAGTACTCCAGTCTTTGCGGAGGCTTCATCCGGATGAAATTGGGACCAATGTTATACGCGGACAGTACATTGCCTCAACGATCGGCGGTAAAAACATTAAAGGTTACCGAGAAGAAAAAGGAGTTGCAGCGGATTCAAGGACCGAAACTTATACGGCAATAAAATTTTTTATTGATAACTGGCGGTGGGGCGGCGTTCCGTTTTATATAAGAACCGGAAAGCAGCTCCCGACAAGAGTAACTGAAGCTGTAATCCATTTCAGAAAAACACCGCATTACCTTTTTAAAGAAAGCCAGAACATGAGCGATAACCAGCTTATTCTGAGAATTCAGCCTGATGAAGGCATATTACTGAAATTCGGGATGAAAGAACCTGGGGCAGGATTTAAAATACATAATGTAAACATGGATTTTCATTACAGTGATATTTCCAATGTATATATTCCAGAAGCTTATGAAAGACTGATATATGATTGTATGATAGGTGATACTACTCTTTTTCTCAGAGCCGACGCTGTTGAGGAAGCATGGAAATTTGTTGAACCGATACAGAAAGCCTGGACCGATGACCATAATGTGAAGATTTACGGCTACCCTGCCGGTACATGGGGACCTGATGTTGCAGATGACCTTATTTCCGGTGGTGAACATATCACATGGAGGTATCCGTGCAAAAATCTTGCCGATGATGGTGTTTACTGTGAACTTTAACTCATTTTTAAATTAAAAATCAGGAATTACGAAATAAGAACAATTATTGTTTTTGAAAATCCAGCATATAAAGTGGAATTTGAGGAGATTTGAGACTCTGGTCAAAAAAGAAAATATTATCAAATTCAGTAATTCAGCTGAATTGGCAATAGGTTTTGCATCGATTTTTTCAAATAAAGTAATTTCATTGCTTAATGAAAAAACAGAAATTAATATTGCCTTATCAGGAGGCAATACTCCATTAGAATTATTTAATATACTTGCTGCGGATTACAACGCCAAAATTGAATGGAATAATATAAATTTTTACTGGGTTGATGAAAGATGCGTTCCGGCGGATTCACCCGAGAGTAATTTCGGGAATGCATATAATACCCTTTTCAAATTTATTAACGTTTCTCCCGCCAGACTGCACAGAATAAAAGGTGAATATGATCCTGAAAAAGAAGCAGAAAGATATTCTGAATTAGTTAGTCATAACATCCCCGCAATCAACAGCCTTCCCTCCTTTGATATCATTCTTCTTGGAATAGGCGATGATGGACACACCGCATCAATTTTTCCGAACCAAATGGAGCTGATAACCGTTGATAAGATATATGCAGTTGCATTACATCCGGATACCGGCCAAAAGAGAATTACTATGACGGGTTCCTTAATTAATAATGCAAAGTACATTTATTTTCTGGTTAGAGGCAAGAATAAGGAAAATGTTGTTAAAAATATTCTTGATGGAAACGAAGAAGCTAATAAATACCCTGCGAATTATATAAAACCTGTAAATGGTGAGATGATTTGGATCGTATCCTGATTCACAAACTCAGGTTAGAGAATCTTTTTGAAAATTTTTAACATAGGGTTTGATAATATCAAACCCTATGTTTTTATTCTCAAATTCCATTTTGGAGTTCATAATAAAATGTATAGAACAAAATGTTAATAGGCTGGAACAAACCTTTATCAAATTGTTCTGTAACTAACATGGACATCTTACGCTGGCGGCAACCGGGTAGTAGTTGATAGCTGAGCCATCAACTATTACGATATAAACAGTCCCGCTGGCATCACAAAAATAATATGTACCCGGACATACATTGCTGAATACAGCGATACCATTGCTATCAGCCTGATAAAGCTGAGAACCTAAGCCTCCCTGCATACACCAGCTTCCTGTGCTGTTTGGTCCTACCGTCAGTATTATTGTATAAGAACAGCCATACGACCCTGCCTTTATGTCCGAAGCTTCTGAAGCTGAGAAGGCAAAACTTAAAACAATGATTATAGCGCTCATTGCTATATATCGACATAAAGTTATTCTATTTCTTTTACCCATAATTAATGTCCTGATAATTTAGGTTTACGGCTCAATTGTTTAGCATGCAATCATAGCCGAACTGAAAGCGTGCATGTGAAATTAAATGCATAATTTCTGAAAACCAAACAGAAAAAAAACTATTTGTCCTGCAGACGAACTAATGCAAAAGCAACAATTAAAAAAGCAGGCATTATATGCCTGCTTTTTTTGTACACCCGCAGAGAATCCTCCAAATGAGTCCTTTCGTAAGAACCCCAAACCTTCTGATAGCCCGCTTGACAGCGGGATAAACTGCATCAGATTCTCATTAAAAAAGCAGGCATTATATGTCTGCTTTTTTTGTACACCCGTAGGGAGTCGAACCCCAAACCTTCTGATCCGTAGTCAGATGCTCTATCCAGTTGAGCTACGGGTGCAAAAACCGATAAAAAATACTGATTTTATCCTTATTTTACAAATTTACCAATATTTTATGAGTTATTCAATTCAATATATTTGGATAAAATCAGACAAATTAATTGTTATATAATTTGCTGTATAATTTAACTAATAGTGTAAAATGAAGAATTTTTATCAGATTTTATATGGAGTCGCCGGCTTATTGTTTCTTTTGGTAATTCTGGGCGGTTCATTAACCAAGCCTGTTTTCAATAATTATTCAGTTAGAACCATGGAAACAGCCGGAGTAAAAAAGGTATCAATAGACTCCATTGATAGTCGAATAGACGATATGTTATATAATGTAAAAAAGGTGCAGCTGCAAATCGAGAAGATAAAAAATATTTTCTCCAGCGATCAGATTGATGAAACAAAGTATCAGCGTACAAAAAATGAAGTTTTTGTGAAAAACATCTATAATCCGCTGAATGAACTAATCATTGTTTTTTACCGAATTGGGTTCTTCTTTATAAGCATAATTTTCCTTCTAGCAGGGGTAATTTCCCAGTTGATTTACAGGAGCAAAGATCTGCGCAGTCGTGTTGAAAGACTTGAAACAGCTATTGCCGCAAAATAACTAATATTATTACACTCTTTCATTCACAAAAAAAAGACGTCCCAATGAGACGTCCGTTAAAACAAAATA
Organism: Ignavibacteria bacterium; assembly: GCA_030835085.1. Classification (GTDB taxonomy): domain Bacteria; phylum Bacteroidota; class Ignavibacteria; order Tepidaquicellales; family OLB5; genus OLB5. The sequence continues at coordinate 12,782 of JAUQWQ010000041.1, read as the reverse complement.
TACAAAATGTTATTTGATATTTAGTATTTGATATTTATTATTTATTTTTTTTCCAGATATCCAGCAGGCTCTCATTCTTTTTATCATTCTGAGAAACGGTTGTTTTAAAATTAAATTCGTCTTCACTGCCATCCCAGAATATTACAGGCATATTTTCGCCGCCAAATGTTCCGTTAGATGAAAAATACGTTTCACTACCGCCAAAAAAACTTCCTCCGCCAAGAGAATAAGCCCACACTTTATCTTTAAAACTGAAAAACTTTAAGGAAGTAATATCGTCAAATTCAAAGGTTATTTCGCCGCACAAATGATTATCTTCTTCAAACAATCGTTTTTTAACATTCTTTACCCCAAGCATTTCATCTTCTGGTTTCTTACCATTAAGGTAATTGGTCATCAGGTCCTCGTATTCAGCCTCAACCGTGGAAGCTGAATCCATAGTATGCATAATATTTATATACTTTATTTTACCTGTTCCTGATTTTCCATCCTTCAGCCTGAATGAATATTCTTTAGTTTCAACTGTAAGACATCCGATAAAGCCAACCGAAAAGAAAAATAAAAAAATATAAATGAGTGATTTTTTCATTATAATTAAATTGCTTATAAAATTGATGTTTTCATTTTACATAACACCTTTATGTTTCAGTATATCGCGGGCAATAATACCTTTTTGAATCTCATTTGTTCCTTCAAATATTTTGTTTATGCGTGAATCCCTGTAGAATCTTTCGATAGGATACTCTCTTGAATAACCCATTCCGCCGTGTATCTGAACAGCGAAATCAACAACTTTATCCAGCCCTTCTGAGCAAAACAGCTTTACCATAGCTGAATGCATACTGATATTCTTTTTCAGGTCGTAATCAACAGCCGTTCTGTATATAATAGATTCCATTGCATATATTGTTGTTGCCATTTCAGCCAGCATAAACTGAATTGCCTGGAAATGGCTGATAGGGTGATCGAATTGTATGCGTTCTTTAGCATACCTCGAAGACATTTCAAGCATTTCCTTTGCTGCGCCCAGGGTTGCAGCGCCAAGTCCAAGCCTGCCTGCATCAAGGGTCTTCATTGCTATCAGGAAACCTCTGCCTTCTGTTCCTATCATGTTATTTTTAGGAACCCTTACGTTATCAAAAGTTATGGCATTGGTAGTGCTGCCTCGTATACCCATTTTCTTTTCAGGCGGACCGGCGGAAAAGCCGGGCATACTTGTTTCAACAACAAATGCCGTTACTCCCTTTGGCGTCCTTGCAAATACGGAAATTATGTCAGCGAGCCCGCCATTAGTTATCCACATTTTATCACCATTTATAACCCATTCATCACCATCAAGCTCAGCAGTTGTTTTAACATTAAACGAATCAGAACCCGCCTGTACTTCTGTTAAACAAAATGCACCTATTTTTTCACCTTTTGCAAGCGGTACAACATATTTTTGTTTAAGTTCTTCGCTTCCACCAAGCAAAATTGCATTTGTACCTATTGATTGATGAGCACCGATAAATGTAGCGGTTGAAAGACATGCGCGTGAAATCTCTTCCTGCATGATACAATAACCAACTTCACCAAAACCTCCTCCCCCGTATTCTTCGGGAATAGAAGCTCCTAATAATCCCAGATCAGCAAGTTTCTGAATAATTTCGGAAGGGATCTTTTCGTTTTGATCAATCTGTTGAGCAATTGGTTTCAATTCATTTACAGCAAAATCGCGAACCATTTCACGGAGCATTAACTGCTCCTCAGTAAATCCAAATTCGAACATAAACTGTATAATTTAGATATTATTTAATAAAAGAGTTTAAATATAAAACATATTCATATTATTTAATATGATGGGCAACCCTTTCGCCTGTAAAGTTGATTATATCCTCGGCACCATCCACGCCTATCAGGTTACCGGAGATCCACCCTGCTTCTTCTGAACAGAGCATTAATATAGCTTTGGCAACATCTTCGGGGTGTGTTAAACGGCCCTGGGGATTTTTAAGTTTGGTTGATTCGATCATATTTTTTGCACCGGGAATTTTCTGAAGCGCGGGTGTATCTGTAACACCGGCCATAATTGAATTTGCTGTAACTTTCATCGGCGCAAGTTCATATGCAAGCTGCCTGGTATGTGCTTCTAAAGCCGCTTTTGCGGCAGATACAGCACCGTAGGAAGGAATAACAGAATGTGAACCGGCACTTGTTAAAGTAAATATCCTGCCTCCTTCTGCTAGTAGGTTACGGAAAATAAGTCCCTGGGTCCAGTATACCAGTGAATTTGCCATAACATCAAGAGTCATTTCCATCTGTGCCTGTGAAATACAGTTAGCCTGTGTTTTTGCAATGAACGGTTTTAACGTTCCGAAAGCCAGTGAATGTACAAGAACTTTTATACTGCCTTTTTCATGTCCGCTCAGGCGTTCAGTAATTTCATCTAAAACTTCATTACGTTTAATTGCGTCTGCTGCATTAATATTAAAAAAAACAGCATGCTGTTTAGTATGTTCTATTTTTCTCATAAGGCTTTTAACATCGGGAACAGTAATTGCCCTATCAAGGTGTACCCCGAAAATATTATATCCATGCTTCGCAAGCTCAAGAGCTACTGCTCCGCCAAATCCGCTCGAAGCGCCTAAAATCAAAGCCCATGGTTTCATAAAATTGTGTTAAATTAGAAAAAATATTAGACAAATATACTTTTAAATCTTATGTTATTCAAATCAAAATTAACTGCATTTAAAAAAAAGCCCCCATATTTCTATGGAGGCTTATAAGAATCAAGTACTGGCTGAATTATTTAACCAATATCATTTTTTTAGTATCTGCAAAACTGCCAGATGTTAACCTGTAGAAATAAATACCGCTTGAAAGTGTGGATGCGTTAAAATCAGCAACGTAACTTCCTGCTGTCATTTCTTTGTTAACAATAGTAGCAACTTCCCTTCCCAGCATATCAAATACAACTAATTTTACGAATCCGCTTTTGGGAATCGAAAAATTAATATTTGTTGTCGGGTTGAACGGATTAGGATAGTTCTGGCTAAGACTGAATGCAGCCGGAATTTCTGTTTCATTCTGTGAAATTCCTGTAGGTGTGATATTTGATGCATCGTAATATAGATCCTGCGGACCTAATAATGAAAATACTACCCCACCTCCATATGCACCTGCTGAAACTCTGAATCCTGCAACATCAGGTGAAGTTGAAGTACTTGCACCGGAAGTAGCTGACTGATTTACGACCTGTCTGCCTGTCAAAGTTGCCATAGTGAAACCGGAGATATAAATAACTGAGTCTCTGGTACCGCTGGATATGAAAGCCATACGGTAAGCTCCCTGTCTATCCTGGCAGTTTAATCTTGCGCGTGATTCATTGTTAGCCTGGTTTGAAACATTAACTACAGTACCCCAATATGTTGTACCATCCCAATAACGGCCAGCTATATCAGTATTTGATGAACCAATTGTATATGTAATAGCCATCTGGTCATTTGTTCTGTTAACTGCAAGATCGCAGTCAAATTCAGGAGTTGAGGTACCTGCTACGTTAAACTGTGTCCATCCGGTAGCTGTTCCGAAATTCCCAAGAGATATCCTGAAAATTCTTAAGTTTGGATCTGCCGGTGTTACGTCATTTGTAATGGCAACATATAAGCTTTCAACTGAAGAGTAATCTGCGTAATTGATACTCAAATTAAAATCATTAAACGAACTTCTGACTGTATCGTGCTCCCATGCGTAACCCCAGTTCCTGGAAAGTGAAGCAAGACACTGCGTACCAACACCTGTACCGGTGTTAACTCTCTGGTAAGTTATATACCAGTACGTCAATGATGCACTGTATTCCCATCCATCTGCAATAATTGATGGATTTAAGAATCCGGTACCAGCAATGACGGTTTGAGCCCTGAAACCAGACCCATCATCTCTTAAAGATAACCAGTACATCTCACCATCAAAAGATGATGTTGTAGTTGTTCTGCTTGCTGCAATACCAATTCTGAATACACCCAATGAATCAGTGATGTACATATCAAGTGAATGCCACTTTGTGGTACCACCAGCAAAGATCCTGTTGATCCTTGTCCAGTTCATACCCTGGTCAGTTGATTTATAAAGACAAATACTGTCTTTAGTCCCAACAATCAAAGCAACATATTTATTTCCCAAAGAATCAACTTCAAGATCAAAAATACCCTGCGAATTATTTGTCGGTCCCAAGGGTAAAGTACCTGCATGCACCTTAATATCACCCTGACCCCAGTCACCTATAAACGGCGGCTGAACGCTGGAGTATTCATCTGTGGGCATGTTAACTCCCGGTGCAACCTGTTCTGCATTATCCGGGTATTTAGCATTGAACTGATTCTGGAGTTCGTTATATAAGGATTCGTTCCTTTGTTGTTTTGCATCCTGCATCTGTTTCCACAGTTGAGCTTTTTCAGAATTATCCTGAATTAGCTGATCCGGGTTTGCTTCTTTATATTTATCCGAGGTTGATTGCGAATAAATATTTGAAATGAAAAAAGCAGCGAATAAAATCAATATTATTGATTTTTTCATTAGTTTGTTCTCCTTTTAATTGTTTTTTGATTCCCCCAATTGATACTAATATAATAAAATTGCCCTTTTTATCCAAACAAAAAGTAGGGTTTTCAATGGAAATTTAAACAGGATTGTTTTAAAAGAAGATAAATACTAATAAAAAAAGATAAATAGGGTATTTTTACAGATTTTGAGTAGTACCAAGGTCCTTCCAATATGTGCCAGTTATATCATAAATCATAATTTCTTCATTTTTTTTAAGAATTTTCATATATTCAGGGATAATATCAAAATTATCTTTTTTTTGATTTAGATATGGGAAAATACCTCTGTTAATGATATGTATTCCACAAAATGCTTTTGTAAAAATTATTTCACTTTTTTTACCATATATCACGATTTGACCATTTTCAGTTCTGCCAATTAATTTACCGATTTCATTACATATTAAATATCTTGATGTTTTTCTTTCCTGAACACAAAGTGTCGCAATAGCATTATTAGTAAAATGGAAATGTATATAATCCTTAATATCAACTTCACAATCTACATCTGTATTATATACTAGGAATGCATCAGTATCAGATAAATGTTTTTCAGCATTTTTGATCGCTCCGCCGGTACCAAGTATCCGGGTTTCGTGTAATAACGTTATTTTTTCATTTCCTGATCGATCTGCAAAATATTCTTCCATTTTATCAGCGTGATGATGAGTATTGATCAATATATTATTAATACCTGCACGTGTAAGTTTATTTATTACATTTTCTATCATTGGTTTACCATTAAAAGGGACTAATGCTTTCGGAAGATAATCTGTCAGTGGCTTTAGACGGGTTCCTAAACCTGCTGCAAGTATTAATGCTTTCTTTACTTCAGGGTTTTTCATTTATTTGAGTAAAAATTCAGGTTTCAGTTTAAATACAACATCATCACATTGATATTTTTCTTCAGGGGCATTGAACTTTTCATATCTTGGGGCAATATCTGCATCTGTAAAACCGGCATAACCTATAATGAACTCAGGATTAAGTGAGAGAACGTAATCAATATCAAATTTCTTATGTCCAGCCTGGAGGCGCTTTGATGTTGTCTTTGCAATATAGTCGTTGTTCAGTCCCCACATATCAATTGTATACAGTTCTGAATAATACGGTATCTTGCCCGCCGGTCCAACAGCAATTACGGTAGATGGTTCAACATTCATTTTAAGCCACTTCCCGAACATTGACCACTGCATCTCATACCTTGCATTGTTATCTTTTATAATGAGCTGTTTATATTCCAGCAGACTTAAAGTAGATACAAATAATAAAATACCCAATATAGCAGATGTAATATTTGCTATCTTTAAAGCTTTATATTCATTCTTAAAATAATCATTTATTTTTCTTATTACATTAAGAAAACCGATAACACTTAAAATATACAACATAGGAATAATCGGGACAAAGAACCTGTTCGCTATCATCCAGTCGCCGCCAACAGCAACGATATATGTAATATAGATTACGACAAACCCAAGCAGGTACGATTGTTTCATATCTTTAAATGCTTTTTTAAATGGGATAAACAGGATAAAGATAAATATATAAATCCTGGTTCCAACGCATAAGGCAAGATATTTTGTACCTAAAACAAGGTTCATCTTAATATCAGTAACACCTTTAGCATAAAATGTATTAGGTATTAATTGTCCGTAATAAAAGTACTTAAAACCATAATACAACAAACAAAATAACACATATGCTGAAATAATTTTAAAAAATACATTCCGGAAATTATGTATATGCTTTTTAAATAAGAACATATGTAAAAGTGTTACCACAGCAATCATATTACCTTCAGGCCTTGATAAGGTACAAAGCATAAGGAAAATTATCATATAATGTATATGTTTTCTATTTTCGTTTATTTTAAAATAATTATATATAATTCCCAGTATGAAAAGAGTGTACATTGGGAACTCCATCCCTCCGATAGCCCAGAATGCAATAGAATCATCAAGTGCAAGAAATAAGGCGGGTAGTAAAATCAGGTATTTTAAATATCCCGCTAATTTTCCGTTAAATAATCTTGAAATGAGAGCAACCAGCAGAATATTCCCCATGGATAGTATCAAACCCAATGTTCCAGAAAAAATTGAAACATCTATCGATTTTACCTGAGTAAATGGCGCTGTAATAATAGTCCACAGGAAATTTGTATATCCTTCTACAAATTCACCCTGATTATAGACTAATCCTTTGCCTTCCATTAAGTTTTTACCGTATCTGTACGAAATATATGCATCATCTACATTCTGGAACAAAAAACTCCAGCTTAAGAAAAAACAGTAAAGTGCAAAAAAAATGAGAATAAAAATGAAATATTTTCTTTGTTTTGACAAATTTTGCGGGATTTTAATTAGTTAATACAAATTTATAGCAAAGTTTATAAAAAAGTATGCAAAATTTAAACATTTAAAAACATTTTAAGATTTATTATTTTTGTAAAATAGCTTTAGGTGTTGGTGAATATTAATGAGATAAGGATGTACATTGGAACTAAACTGGCGTAAAAATCTTTACATTATCTGGTCAGCCCAGTTGATCGCTATGATTGGTATGAGCATGGTTATCCCATTTCTCCCCTTATTTGTTAAAGATCTTGGTGTAACAGAAATTACCGAAGTAAAACGCTGGAGCGGGCTTGTCGTATCCGGTGTATTTATCACCGCATTCATTGCTACACCTGTTTGGGGATGGCTTGGTGACAGAGTAGGCAAAAAGAAAATGGTACTCCGCGCCATTTTCGGACTGGCAGTATCCCAGTTTTTGATCGGCCTTTCACAGGATGTTGTACAGCTCTTTATTTTCAGGATGGTACAGGGTGCGTTAAGCGGCTTTATAGCAGCAGCATTAGCACTGGTTTCATCAAATACACCCAAAGAAAAATCCGGGTATGCAATTGGTTTCCTAGCAAGCTCTACTGCTGCAGGCAACCTGCTTGGTCCTTTTATTGGCGGATTAATGGCTGATGCCTTCGGTTATAGAAATGTATTTTTCATAACATCTGCTATGTGTGCCGTTAGCGGTATCCTGGTTTTCTTTTTTGTTAAGGAGATCAATAAAGAGCGAAGCAAAGAAGGTGACATTTGGGATAATTACAGATTTGTTTTTAAGAATCAAAGATTAAAATACGCTTTATTGCTCCTGGTTATTTCTGCTGCAGCAATTTCTATGATACAGCCGCTCTTTGCATTATTCATAGAAAATAAAATTGGCAGTACTGCATACCTTGCAACAATTACCGGTTCAATATTCGGGGTAGTAGGATTATTCCAGGTCATATCCTCATCATTTTGGGGAAAGCTGAATGACAGGCGCGAAATCCGCAGGAATCTTGTATGGGCGCTTGTTGGAGCCGGTATTGGTTACGCACTTCATGTAGTTACCACAGGTGTGTGGGAACTGGTTCCCATACGGGCTTTGCTTGGTTTATGCATCGGCGGCGTAATGCCTTCACTGTTCTCCTTCATAAATAAGTGCATACCTGTTCATAAAAAGGGCGGCGTAATGGGAATAGCTTCGAGTTTTACTATGCTGGGTAATCTGCTTGGCCCTTTATCCAGCGGATTCATTGCTTCCATAACAAGTATTGACTTCATGTTTATTTTAAGCGGAATCATTCTCTCTTCAAGCTCAGTTCTGGCATATTACAAATTAAAGGAAGGACCCAGGGATAAAGACAGGATTTCAGAAATTGACAAATCAAAAATAGAAGAAGAAATTGCTGCGGGTGCGTTAGATTAATAAAAATATAAAGTGTTTCATAACCTGTTAGTATAGCTTGATGGCGGAAATTCCAGATTAATCGCAGTACCGTTGCTGCTTTTCATATTTATAGTTCCGTCGATCTGCTTTGTAAGTGTATTTATGAGTTTCAGCCCCATCGAATCATTTGAGTTGAATACAATTTTCTCCGGGAATCCCTTACCGTTATCAATTACCTTCATTGAATACATATTTTTTATTTTATCAAATGAAAATTTTACCTGTATTTCAGGATTAACGGAGTCATTTGTGAAAGGATGCTTGAGTGCGTTCAATATCAGCTCGTTAAGTATAAGCCCGCAGGGCATTGCTATATCAATAGGAAGTGTAATTTTTTCTGAATCTACAGTTATCTTCACCGGTTTATCAAGTGTATGCATTATTTTAATGCTGCTAACAAGTGATTCTATATAATCGGAAAAATCGATCTTGCTCAGATCTCTCATTCCGTAAAGCCTGTCGTGAATAAGTGATATTGCCGTAACCTTTTCCCTGCTTTCAAGGAAATACTTCTTTACAACAGGGTCGTGTATTTTTTCTGACTGCATTTTCAAAAGGGTTGATACTATCTGGAGATTATTTTTTACCCTGTGGTAAATTTCTTTAAGCAGGGTTTCCCTTTCATTCACTAGAGCTTTCAGATCCTTTTCAGCCTGTTTACGAACAACAATTTCTTCCTGGGCCTTTTGGTAAAGCATTGCATTATGATATGCCAAAGATGCCTGGTGCATCAATGATTCAAGGAATACAAGCTGTTCTGAAGTATATGCATCCTTGTTCTGTGAATAAAGCTGGATTACACCTAATACTTTTTCATCAAGCTTAATAGGGACAATTATAGCTGACTGAGGCTTGGATACACTCTCTTCCTCTTCAGCCAATTCCCGTCTTCTTGGAACTGATACTTTTACTTTGGTTTTAGATTTTTTCAGTGTCTCCTGGTAATCATTAAGTATAATTGAAGAAGATTTCCTTATAACATCACTTAAGATTCCGAAACCTTCCGGTGCAAGAGGTATTGCAGGAACCTGGCTGATATCTACAGGATCAGCGCCGTTAATACTGCGCATATAAATGTATTTAATCATCTGCTCTTCAGATTCGTATTTCGCTACGAACAGCTCAGAGAAATCTACCACTCCTGATATTACATCGAATACAGTATTAAATATTGACTCAACATCAAGGTTCATTGAAAGCAGTCTTCCTGCCTGGTAGAGAATATCCAGTTCATCCTTCTGCTTCTTAAGACGGGCCAGTATACTTTTGTGCTCTGTTATATCGTTAATTACACCAATAGAGCCAATTACCCTGTTCTCTCCGTTTTTGTAGGGACTCCCGCTTACCATCACATTCATTTTCTCACCATTCTTCTTTACAAAAACAGTTTCATATGAATCGGCAATGCCTGATTCCCTTAACTTATTTTTGGTGATGATCTTCTTTCTCTCAGATTCATCTACCAGAAAATTGTATCCTACTTTCCCGATCACTTCGAATTTATTGTACTGCATCAGTTCTGAAAATTTTCTGTTCACATATAAAATATGATCGTTATTATCGGCAAGCACTATCACTTCTCCCATGCTTTCAAGAAGTGAGCGGTAAGTAGATTCACTTTCTTTCAGAACTTCTTCCATCAGCTTCTGCTCAGTTATTTCCTGAACAGCGCCTACTATCATTGTTATATTCCTGGTATCTTCATTTATTATAGGTTTGGAATATATCTTTACCCATTTTATTTCATTTGATTTAGTAAGAATCCTTGTTATTATTGTTTCCGGTTTTCCGCTGATAATGTTTCCCCAGTAGTCAAGAAATGTCAACAGGTCATCTTCATAAATGATACTGAGGAAAAAGTTCTTTTCGCGGAGTTCTTCTATGCTGTAGCCGGTAATATTTTCAAAGGAACCGACAATAATTTCGGGTACAATTTCGTCATTTGATTCTACTTTAAGTAAATAAGTGTAGTCAAATGTAAGATTTGTCAGCTGTTCTAAATAGGATAATTTGTTTCTTTCGTCCATTCAGTAATTCGAGGGCTATAAGTTATCTAATTATAATAGTTTATTTACAATAATACAATTCATAATTTTATTTGATAAAATGCTAAAATTACATCTTAACTTATTAATACTTTTATTCACTATAGCTCCATTTGTAAATTCGCAGGGTGTTTTTGAAAGATGGCACAAAACTGACCAGCTTATCCGTGACCGTAAAATAGATGAAGATGCAGCTATGGATTCGATCATAATGTATGTTAAGCTTGGTAAGCAGGAGTTTAAGACCCACAACATACCGGGCACGAAGCGCAGCGACTGGGTCTTCCCGATGAGCGATTTCACCTGGTACTCCTACCGCTCCGACGGTAAGGATTACAAAGATGAGTTCTTCAGCTATTTCCAGGGGGGTGAATTTAAAGGACATCCGGCACATGATATTTTTATTATTGATAAGGATACTAACAGTTTTGAAGATTCAACCGGCAGGCAGGTGCCTGCCATTGCTATGGTTACAGGGATAATTCTTTCTACATATGATACATGGTTCAGGGCTGATTTTCTGCGCAGCGGTAATTACATTAAGCTCTTCGATCCCGAAAGTGAAGCTATTTTTTACTACTCGCATCTTGATAGTGTTTTTGTTAAGCCGGGGCAATTGGTAAAAGCCGGCGACAGGATAGGATACATTGGCCGTACCGGCAGAAAAGCTATCCGCGGCAAAACTCATATCCATATTGCGTATTATAAGATCGATGATGGTGACCCTGTACCTGAAGATATTCTTGAAGATCTTTATAAGGCGCAAAGCAGAATGAAAAAATGAAAACGTCAAACGTGAACTTCCTCTGCTGAAGCAGAGTAAGTCAAGAAGGCAAAAGTAAGAAAGCAAAAATAAGAAATATATAAGTAAGGATTTCATTGCATTTCAATAGATCTTTAAAAGTATCCCCGCACATAATATGCGGGGATCTTAATTTATAAACTAAAAACTGTTAATAGTCAATCCGTCTTCGCCGGATTTCGAACAAACGATGCTTGTTCTCAACTAACTAAAACCTAATAACTACCTTTGTACCCGTCTTGCGGTCAATTTCAAATGTGCCGCCGATATTTTTAACGAACATACCTACAAGTACCATACTGAACGTATGCGGTCTTCCCTTGGGCGATATCACGCCCATGCCGTTATCACGTACTGATAAATAATACTTGCCGTCCTTCTCTTCATGCATATCAATTGTGATATTCCCCTTCTTCTTGTTGGGGAATGAATGCAGAAGCGAATGGCTGAGCAGCTCATTTATTATCATTGAGCAGGTTATTGCCTTATCGACCGGAAGGAAAACATGTTTAACATTAATGTATGTTGATATCCTGTTCAGGCTGATATCGAACGTATCATACAGGTGCGGTATAAGCGTATGCAGGAAACTCTCTATTTCAATATCGGTTACACTGCCTCCGCTGTAAAGCTTGTCCTGTATCATAGCAAGCACCTGTGCGCGTGAGCGCGCTATTTTGAAGTACTCGTTATATACCGGGTCCTTAACGTAATCTGACTGGAACTGCAGCAGCGAGGAAATGATCTTCATGTTCTCTTTCACCCTGCTTGAAGCTTCATAAGCCAGAAGCTCACGCTCTTTGCTTACTTTTGTCAAAGATTCCGCAAGCTTATCGTTCTCTTTGGCATCGGTTAAAACTTCACTGTACAATATCGCGTTCTTGTTAGCAATTGCAGCCTGGTTGACCATAGTTTCTATCCATGCGCGGTTGCGCTCATCAAACTCATTTTTGTTCTTGCTCATTAGCGTGATAAAGCCAAGTATCTTGCCGTTAAGCTTTATCGGCACAATCATGGCGGATTCAATCACATATTCCTTGCCTATATCTTCATCTGCAAGAGTACCAGTATTGGTAACATGATACTTCACCTTCGACTGCTCAAGGCGTTTCTGGTAATCTTTCACAATTATCGTGTCATTTCTGCGTATAGCTTCGCTGAGTATTCCTTTGCCTTCCGGGGCAAGCGGTATTTCAGGTATTACAGAAACATCGATCTCTTTTTCTTCAAGCACACTGCGCAGAAATATATACTTTATTTTACGCTGGTTATCATCAAAGCGTGCAACAAACATATCCTGCATATCCACAATATTGCGGAGAACGTCAAAGAGTTTGTTGTACAGTTCGTTGATATCAAGTGTGGTTGAAAAAAAACGGGATGTTTCGTAAAGCAGTTTCAGCTCTTTGTTCCTGTGATTAAGAACTTCGATGAGATTCTGCAGTGATTCTCTCTCACGAATGTTTTGCATGATAGTTGTCCCCCTAAAAATGTTCTACAAATATAACCAGTAATGTTAATAATGTAATAACGTAATAGAGTTAAAAATTCCATTTAAACGATAATTTTTTAACTCCTGAATTT
>JAUQWQ010000003.1 GCA_030835085.1 Ignavibacteria bacterium | reverse complement strand
AAAAGATTCATTCCTGTTTACTTTAGACCAATGGAAATATGCTTTTGCCAACGGTCAATCGGATGCTGAAGCACGAAGAACATATGACCTGCTGGTAGTGCCTGAATCGAAACACATTTCCAGGGATGCGCTTACTCACGTAGCGAAAGTAGATTTTAAAAAGAAACATAACCCCCTTCTCATGATAGCGGGCTCAGAAGATCATATTATGCCCGCAGGCCTGAACCATTCAAATTTTAAAAAGTATAAAGAAAATGGATCCGTGAAGGAATTTAAAGAATTTGAAGGCAACAACCACTCGGTATTGGGTCTGCCGAACTGGAAAGAAGTTGCAGATTATGCGCTTAACTGGATAGAAAAAAACAGAAGCAAAGGATAAATAATTTGCGTGCTAATTAATTTAGAAGAATAAAAAAACACAATCAGCGCCTGTTAATCTTCAAACTTAACAGGCGTTTTCCTTTTATTCATCCAGTCACTTCGTAATATTGCGTAACCTGTACAATCATACCTCTTCCCTTCAGCATCCGGCCATGCCTGGCGGTAATGCGCTTCTTTAACAAAGCCGCAATTTTCAAAAACCCTGCGCATTGCAATATTATCAATTCTTGTTGTGGCTTCAAATCTTAGTTTAGCAGGATAGTTTGAAAACACAAAATCAGTCAGCCAGCCCAATGCCTGCTTGCCGATACCTTTACCGCGGAATTCTTCTTTGATTTTTATATCAAACAGGGGCGTTTCATCATCATCTTTTACGGAGCCAAGATCAAACAATCTCATAACACCGATAATAATATCTTCTGTCTTATCTTTTATCAGAAATGTTCTGCAGCCTTCTCCTGAAAAGTAACCAGATTCATACTGCTTTTCAAGTTTTTCCTTTGAAATTCGCGGAGTGCTGTGGAATTGCCAGTAACCGGATGAAAGAAAATCAATCAATTGGTCTTTTTCTGAACTTCTAAATTCTGTAAATTTAATTTCCATAAGGTAACTTATTTCCCCGATGCCGCCATTGCTTTCTTAATTTGTTTGATCATCCCCGGTCCTTCGTAAATAAGACCTGTATAAACCTGTACAAGTGAAGCACCAAGATCCAGTTTTTCCTTTACATCATCGTATGATGATATCCCGCCGCAGGCAATTACAACAAGTTTCCCGCAGGCTTTATTAATAACATATTTTATTACTGAATTAGCAATAGGCTCAAGCGGTTTACCGCTGAGTCCCCCGCTTTCATATTTTCCTTCCGGAAGAGTATCCCTCGAGATAGTTGTATTTGTTGCTATGAGCCCGGTAATGTTATTATCAATTGATACCTGGATGATATCATCAAGCTCTGCCTCCGTAAGGTCAGGCGCTATTTTAAGGTAAATATCTTTTGCAGTATCTGAATATGTGGTATCAAGCTCAGTATTCAGCTGCTGAAGATGTTTCAAAATTTCATCAAGAAATTTCTTCTGCTGAAGCTGCCGCAAGCCTTCGGTGTTGGGTGAACTTACATTAATGGTAAAGTAATCAGCGGTTTCAAAACATTTTTCAAACGAAAATTTATAATCCTGGTAAGCGTCATCAAGCTCTGTGTGTTTATTCTTCCCTATGTTTACGCCAACAATAAAATCTTTGCTTATTTTTTCTTTAGATGCTTCGAGGTTCTTTTCAAACTCATCTGCTCCCGCGTTGTTGAAACCAAGCCTGTTTATCACAGCGCCGTATTCAGGCAGACGGAACATCCTTGGTTTGGGATTGCCATCCTGAGGCAGCGGAGTTACCGTGCCTGCTTCCGCATACCCAAAGCCCATTGCGTCCCAGCCGGCAAGTGCTGTTGCGTTCTTATCCATTCCGGCAGCAAGACCTATTGGATTGCGGAAAGTTAGTCTGCCAACTTTAGTCTCAAGTTTTTTATCTTCAAATCCTAAAAACAGCTTTAAAATTGAAGGGAATAATGAACCGGAAAGCCTGTTTATCGTAAAATTATGAACTTTTTCGGGGTCGTAGTCAAATAAAAGCGGCCTGATTATTTTTTTATACATTGTAGAACAAAGATAACTTAAAATATTTTTTTGTGCTATGTTGTTATGAATATTGCCCTATAACAAAATGAATTGAACAACCCCGAATTTTCAGGTAACTTTGCTGCTTATGAGCCTGATATATTTAGATAATGCCGCAACAACACCGATTGACCCAAGAGTAAAAGAAGCTATGCTTCCATGGATTGGTGAGAATTACGGGAATCCTTCATCAGTGCATGAAGCCGGCAGGAAAGCCAAGGTAATGCTTGAAGATACCCGTGATGAGTTCGCAGCTTTCATAGGCTCAAGGTCATCAGAGATATATTTCACTTCAGGAGGAACCGAGGCGAATAATTTTGCTATTAAAGGCTCTGCTTTTTATAATCTGGGTAAAAAAGATCATATCATCACTACCGCAATTGAACACTCCGCAGTACTTGATACAGTTGAATATCTCAAAACAAGATTCGGCATTAGTGTTACTTATCTTAAGACCAATAAACATGGCGAAATTGACCTGAACGAATTAAAAGATTCAGTAACCGATAGTACCTTTCTTGTTTCTGTGATGCACTCAAATAATGAACTTGGTGTAATAAATGATATTTCATCAATTGCAGGTCTGATTAAAGATACTGGTATTATGCTTCATAGTGATATGGTTCAGTCATTGGGGAAAGTTAAGTTCAGCGTTGAAGAAACCGGGGTTAATTTCGCATCATTTTCCGGTCATAAAATATACGGACCCAAGGGTTTAGGCGTTTTATATATTAAGAAAGATTCCCCTATTGATAAATTCATGCATGGCGGCAAACAGGAGCGAGACCGCCGCGGCGGGACGGAAAACATTCCCGCAATTGCCGGTTTTAAGAAAGCCATTGAATTACTGAATGCTGAAATGGATTCTGATATTGAGAAAGCATATGAACTAAGGCATAAGCTATTGGCTGAATTAAACTCTCAATTCAGCGATAAGATAATTGTTAATTCAGCGAAGGAGGGTGGTACGTTCCTCCAAAACATAGTGAGCATATCCTTTGATCCCAAAACTACAAAGATCGATCCGGATACATTGCTGATAAAGCTGGATATGAAAGGAATCATGGTATCATCCGGCTCTGCCTGCACGTCGGGTTCAGTACAGCCATCACATGTGCTCAAAGCCATCGGATATGATGATATTACCGCGCGGACATCCATCAGAATTTCACTTGGCAGATTTAACACAGAATCAGATATTGATAGTTTAATAAAAGGATTAAAAGAGATAATCTCTTGAAATTTTTTTAATAAAACATTAAATTATACTATGACTACACAATCAATAAAGAAAGAATTTCATGAGCTGATCGATAAGATCGATAACAAATTATTGTTGGAACGGTTTTATAGGGCGATGAGTTACAGTCACAAAAATTCTAAATTTGAACTGTGGGATTCACTAACTGATTCCCAGAAGCAGGAAATAATGGATGCATTTGAGGAAAGCAACGATGAAGAGAACCTTATAAATTATGAAGATGTAAAAGCAAAACATAAAGAATGGCTCTCAAAATAGTATTTAATAAAAGAGCCGATAATAAACTCGATTCAACCCTTATATATCTAAAATCCGAATGGTCAGTCCGAGTAGCAAATGAATTTCTTGAACATCTTTATGAAACTCTGGATGTATTATCCATATTTCCTGAAATTGGTACGATAATTGATGATATAAAAGAAATAAGAGGATTCCTGGTTACTAAACAAATAAAAGTTTACTACAGAATTAAAGATAATAAGCTAATAATTTTAAATTTCATCGATACAAGACAAAGACCAAAATAACTAATTCGATTCCTTCAGTTTCAGATTTTCATCCGCATCAGATTCATCACTGCTCACCTTTTTGCTGAAAAAAAATTTGCGCACCTGGTTTTTGGTGCTGCGGAATATCCCCGTACTGATATAGAACAGGCAAAATGCGAAAAGCCCTTCGCCTTTCGTTGCAATTATCAAAATAACTGAAAGTATCACAATGATAGTCTTAACCGGATGCTCTTTTACTTCGCGTTTATTGAACTTTGGAGTGGTATCGTATTTAAATTTACTTACCATAAGCAGCGGCAGTACTATTGCAATACAGTAAATAAAAATTTCACTTACATGTGAGTTAAAATTCAGGTTGTAATAATACAGAATAAATGATGAAACAGTAACGGCGGGAATCGGTACAGGCACACCGCTGAAATAATTTTTATCAAATCCGACAAGCTGCGCGTTGAATCTCGCAAGGCGCAATGCGCCGAATATCATTATCAGTGCCGATAGTGCTATTCCAAGCCCATCAAGCGAGAAGAAATATACTTTGTATAAAATGAACGAAGGAGCTACCCCAAAGGAAACCAGGTCTGCAAGGGAATCAAGCTCAACACCGAATTTTGAAGATGTACCGGTGAATCTGGCAACCACACCATCAAACATATCAAACAATCCGGCATATAGAATAAACAGAGCTGCCTGTTCAAAATTCAGCGTATCAGCGTTAATAATTGACATAAACCCGCAGAACAGGTTCAGCACTGTGAATAAGCTTGGTATGAATCCCATGCGGTTTTTCACTTATTCAGGAACCTCCGCAAGGAGTGTGATACCGCCCGTTACTTTTTGGTTAACACTCACTTTAATATTCGCATTTACAGGAAGGATAACATCGGTTCTTGAACCGAATTTTATCATTCCGAATTTTTCGCCAATTTTAACATTATCACCGACTCTCAATTCACAAACAATACGCCTTGCAACAAATCCTGTTATCTGTTTGAAGAGCACCTTAAACCGTTCACCTTCAATGCCAATTACTGTTCTTTCATTTTTATCAGCGGAAGCGTGGTCATAAGCGGCAATGAATTCACCTTTTATATACTGGTAGAATTTAACTGTCCCTGATATCGGTACCCTGTTAACATGAACATTCAATGGGGATAGAAAAATCCCGATCACTTTAGCAGGACCCTTTATAAACTCATTTTCCTGTAATTCTTCGATCATCATTACTTTACCGTCAGCCGGTGAAAGAACATCGCCGCTTTTCAGGTTTTCAGGTATCTGCCTCAGCGGGTCACGGAAGAAATACAAGGTAAATGAAATGAATACAATGGAAACCAGCAGGAGCACAAGTTTAGCAATTTCATTTGGTACTAAAAGCGCAGCAAGATCAAGTGCCAGCGTAATAACAAGTGCTTTGATCACAGTACTTCTGCCATATATCGTAAGTCTCAAATCTTATCTGAACCTTTTACTTTCCTAAAATACGTTTTCTTACTTCTGCGTATGCTTCGTTAACTCCGCCAAGATCGAACCTGAAGCGGTCTTTATCAAGCTTCTTGTTTGTTTTTTTATCCCACAGCCTGCATGTATCGGGTGTTATTTCATCACCCAGCATTATTCTGCCGGTCTTATCTTTACCGAACTCAAGCTTAAAATCAACCAGCTTCAATCCCCTCTTCAAAAAGAAAGGCTTAAGTATTGTATTGATATTCTCTGCCATTTGTTTCAGTGTTTTCAGGTCTTTTTCTGTAGCTATTTTCATCGCAAGCGCATGAGAATCACTTATCATCGGGTCACCCAGAGAATCATCCTTATAATAGAACTCAACAATTGGTTTTGCAAGCTGGTGCCCTTCCTTAAAATTTGTTTTCTTAAGCAGGCTGCCTGCCGCAATATTTCTTACAACAACTTCTATAGGTACTATCTTAAGGCGGTCTATTATCATTTCATTTGCAGAAACCTGTTTAACAAAATGATTCCTTACTCCCTTTTTCCTCAGATAGGTAAAAAGGAATGTTGTCAGTTCACAATTAATAATTCCTTTATTTAATATCTTTCCTTTTTTCAAGGCATTAAAAGCAGTGGCATCATCTTTGAATTCCTGCAATAACAGGTCCTTGTGCCCTTTTAAAGTATAAAGCTTTTTAGCTTTACCTTCATAAATTTGTTTTATTTTTTTGTAATTTTCGGTCATTTTTGTGTATTAAAGTCAAAATTACTCATATCTGTTTCAAATTACAATCCAAACCAATAATTAGAAGCATTTAAATTATTATTAAAATACATGATTACATTTAAGTAACCCTAATTTCCTATTTTATAAAATCAATTAAAGATAAATTTGTTTTCTGCATAAAAAGAAATGACAGAAAGAGCTTACGACATATTTAAAAATCTTCCAATATTGGAAACCGGGCGTCTGAGATTGCGGAAACTTTCAATGCGCGATGCAGCAGATGTTTTTGACTACGCATCTGTACCTGAAGTTGCCGAGCATGTTACGTGGGAATACCACCGCAACATATCAGACTCAATGCATTACTTAAGGTTTATTACACAGCAATACCAGGATGGTCTCCCGAGTCCGTGGGGAATAATTCACAAAGAGCTTGGCAAACTGATAGGTACTATCGGTTACCATGTATGGTCTCTGCCGAATGGTTTCGGGGAAGTTGGTTACGCTCTCTCGAAAGATTTCTGGAATAAAGGGTACACCACCGAAGCATTCGAAGAGGTAATCAAGTTCGGCTTTGAAAGACTGAGATTAAACCGGGTAGAAGCGACCTGTAAAATTGCAAATACAGCATCAGAAAAAGTAATGAAAAAATGCGGCCTAAGCTATGAAGGAATTTTGAGAAAAAGGCTGTTTGCAAAAAGTGAGTATCATGACCTGAAGCTTTACAGCCTGTTAAAAAGCGAATGGGAACAAAATCAATTAAAGAAGATTAAATAAGTGCCAAAGAGTAAAAAATTAAACCTGCTGGAGCTTCTTACAAAACGCGAAGGCAAATATGTTGGAATTGGGATCAACCACGAAAAAAAGGAATTCAAAGGAATACTTGAAGTAAAATCAGTGGTAAATCATAAAGGCGTTTCATTCAGATATAAAGCAATCGGAATGGAAGGCACGGAATTCAATAAAGATACAAGTCTTTACAACGAAGATACAGTTCTATATAACGAAGAGTATACTATTATATGTAACGATAGTGAGAATAAGCTGACATTGTGGACCCTGAACAATAACATTGGAACTATGGCAAGGTTTGACCTTAGAAGGTACAGACAAGTATCATCAAAACACAGCCTATTTATTTTCGGTTACGGCGACCCGGAAGATAACAATATCTTCCGCGAGGAAATAACAATTGAGTTATGGGATGACAATGATTTGAGCTACAATTATTCATGGGGCGAAGCCGGCGGGCATTTTTTATCGCGCTCAACTGTTAGAATGAAAAAGATAGACTAATAAATTTTCACGTTTAAGCCACTTAATATTTTTGAACATAAATGAAAAGACTCTTCATAGTAATTTTAGCCTTCTTTGCAGCCACAGTTTACTCTCAAAACGATGGCATCAATAAACTATCCTCATCATTCAAGATAGTGAGGCTTAAATATTCCGGTGGGGGTGACTGGTATAACGACCCTTCAGCAGAAGTGAATATGATGGATTACCTGAAGAAAAATACGGTAATTGATGTCGATGAATCGAAGTTCTATTCCGTTGATATTAATTCAGATGATATCTTCAATTTCCCTTTTATATTAATTACAGGACACGGCAATATTTCATTCACCGATACGGAAGTTAAACGCTTAAGGCAGTATCTTGAGCGGGGCGGATTTTTGTATGCAGATGATGATTACGGCATGGATAAAGCTTTCAGGCGTGAAATGGAAAAGGTTTTTCCTGACCAAAAGATGCAGGAGCTGCCATTTGATCATAAAATTTACAATTCACAATTCAGCTTTCCCAACGGACTCCCTAAAATACATGAACATGACGGCAAGCCGCCGCAGGGCTTTGGCTATTACTTAAACGGAAGGCTGTGTGTGTATTATACGTACGAGACCAATATTTCCGATGGCTGGGCAGAACCCCGAGAACACGAAGATCCCCCGGAAAAGCGCGAAGAATCATTTAAGATGGGTACGAATATTATTGTGTATGTGCTGAACAATTAAAGAGACTTTTTAAATTGTTTACGGGACATCTTCAATCTTCAATTGCTTCAATACCCTGTTGTTTTAGTTTCTCAAGGTTATCTTTCATTGCTTTCACCTGTTCAGGCGGGTGCCCCTGCCAGACTGTAACTTCTCCAACGACTTTGAACGGATGTTTGGAACGATATGATTTAGTCGGATTGCCGGGAAACTTCTTATCTGTTAAATTAGGATCATCTTCAATCGGTCCGGTAGGCTCAACTAAATATATCCTCTCCTGCTCATCACCCATTGCAAGCTCAGCCCCCCAAACAGCTGCATCCAGAGTCGCCGTCAGGTAAACATACTTCGCATTTTTTCTTTGCCCGTAATTTGAATTAAAGCCCGGTTCAATAAGATCTCCTATTTTCAGGTCGGCCTTTGCACCGTGAAAGTATGTCGGAACAAAAGGACTATGAGTATATTGCTTTGAGTCGTCGTTAGTTTTCTTCATTAACAGAATTAATTAATGTATTTAAATGTTATTTATTGGTAACTAACTAAGCCTTTACGGCACCAGCCTTCACTTTTCCAACCCGGTTGTAATAAACAATAATAACTCCGGTAGTTGTTATAGTACTCTTTGTTAATGTATATGCAGTGGGAATAGTACCGTCTTCAAATAGCTTTTTTCCTTTACCTAAAGTTAACGGATGAATTTTAAGCCGCAGCTCATCGACCAGATCATTTTTTAACAGCAATTGAACAAGCTTACCGCTGCCCCAAACATGAAGATCAGAACCTTTTGATCTTTTGAGCTTTCTTATATCTGCCGGACTTTTGATAAATACTGAATTACTCCAACCGGACTTTTTCCTCGTTTTGGAAAATACGTATTTGACGCCTTTATTGATACCCGGCCAGAAGTCAGCATGCTTTGGCCAGTAAGGTTCCCATATCTCAAATGTTTTTCTTCCTAAAAGATATTCAGCAGATTTCAGTTCTTCCTTCACTATCTTCCCATAAACTTTATCACCATAGGGCGCAACCCAGCCGCCATATTTGAATCCGCCTGATGCATCTTCCTTGGGACCGCCGGGGGCCTGCATAACTCCATCTAATGTGATCATTGAAAAGACGATTATTTTTCTCATACTATTCTTGCTGCTCTCTAAAATTTATTATAATAAATATAAGCATTGTACAGATTTTATAATATGAAATATGCATTTATTTTAGTGTTATTGATACGCCCACACTTCAAACGAAAAATATATTCAGCCTGTATAATTTATCTTGCATTTTGGGAACAATATTAGCATAATTAGGCTTAAATAGGTAAGAAACCATCAATAAACCGCAAATAACACGCCCTCTAAACATAACATTATGAGCAGTTTAGAGCTTACGTACCGCAGCTTCTTAACCAGGATATCTGACACCGGCAAAAAGGATCTGCTTTTTACCGCGCTTCGCCATGCATTATTGATGCTCACTGCTTTTATACTGCTGGCATTTATATTCATTTCCCTTGAAGCGATATTCGAACTTTCAACCACACTTCGTAAAATTATATTTTTCGGATTCATATCATCATTCGCTGCAACTGCGGGAATGATAATGCTTAATCTCTTCAGCAAACTCAGTAAGCTGAATGCAAATGAAAGCATTTCGCGCTACGCTAAAAAGATCGGCGGCTCATACCCTGAAATAAAAGATAACCTGCTGAATGCCATTCAGCTTTATACATATACAAATAGGGCTGACCATATTTTTTCCAATGATCTTGCCGCAGAAACTATAAACCGCTTTAATGAAAACACCCGCTCAATTGATTTTAAAAATTCGGTATCATTCAAAAAAAATAATAGTCTGCTGATTTTATTCGTATCAGCACTGGTATTGTTCAATGCTTTATTGTTTACCTTCCCCAATACGTTCTTAGCTGCTGCTAACAGGATCGTTAATTATAATTTTACATTTGTTGATAATTCGCTTGGCATAGCCTTTGATGTTAAGCCGGGCAATGTTGAGCTATCTAAAGGCGAAAGCCTGGATGTAACTGCGCTGATAAAATTCCATGACCCGAATTATACCACAGATGAAATTACTTTCCATACAAAGGAAGTAACAAATGACGGAATAGAGATTTCTGAAAATGACGAGAAGATACAGGCAGCAGGTACCAACGAGTTTAAGACTACTATCAAGAATATCAATTCACAAACAATCTACTGGTTTGAATACAGGGGTGTAAAAAGCAGTACATCTACGGTAACCATCACAAACAGGCCGGTAATAAAGAGTGTTAAAATTACCGTTTATCCTCCGGCATATACCAAGCTGCCATCACGAACAATTGATGGCAACGAAATTACAACAATTGCCGGGAGCACTATATATGTAGAGCTTGATGCCAGCGATGACTTAAGCCGCTCTATGATACAGTTTGCCGGTGCTACAGCGCCTGTAACAATGGAAATAACCGGTAAAACAGCACGCGGTTCATTTGTTGCAGTATCAAACGGTACTTTCAGCGTAAACGTAATAAAAGATTTTAACGGTAAGGAACTGACTGCCACCAATCCGAAAGAATATACTTTAAGAGTATTCCCCGACCAGTTCCCTGTTATCTCTATTATTGAGCCTGATAACAACGACCTGAATGTTCAGGGTAAACGTGAGTTGCTTGTAAGGTCACGGGTAACGGATGACTTTGGTTTCACCAAAATGCGTATTGGTTATAAGACCGTTAGCTCAAAATTCGGACCCACGGATAAAGACTACCGCTATAGTGATATTCCCGTAAAAAATACTGACGCAACAGGTCTTGAAGTGCCATATGTATGGAATTTATCTTCGCTCAATTTAGGCTCAGAAGATGTTGTGGAGTATTTTGTTGAAGTGTATGATAATGATGGTTTCAGCGGACCCAAGATGTCCCGAAGTGAAGTAAAAAGGCTGATATATCCTTCAATGGAATCATTGTTTAAGAAAACCGAAAAGACAAAAGATGAAATTGAAAGCTCCATGAAATCAGCCATGGATGATGCGATGGAACTGAAGAAAGAGCTTGATGAGCTTAAGGATAAGATGGAAAAGAACCCTGAGGAAATGGGGCTCAACGACCCGAAGAAGAACCAGGAAATGCAGCAGAAGCTGGAGAACATTCAGAACAGCCTGAACACAACACAGCAGAAGATGGAAGAGCTGATGAAAGAGCTTCAGCAGAACAGCCAGCTTTCAAAGGAAACGCTTGATAAATATATGGAGCTGCAGAAAATGTTCCAGAAGATCGATTCCAAAGAGCTGCGCGACGCGCTAAAGAAGCTGCAGGATGCGATGAAGAACATGAATAAGGACCAGCTTAAAGAAGCGATGAAGAACTTTAAGTTTGATGAAGAGAATTTTAAGAAGTCGCTTGAAAAAACCATGGAGCTGCTCAACAAAATTATGAATGAGCAGAAAATGGGAGAGCTGACCCAGAAGCTTGACGACATAACCAAAAAACAGGATGCCCTGAAAGAAGAAACCAAAGCCACCGATAAGAATGATAAGAACGCGCTGAATGACCAGTCAAAAAAGCAGGAAGATGTAAAGAACAACATGCAGGATTTCCAGAAACAGATGAAGGAGCTTTCAGAGAACTTCAAGAAATCTGGCGACCAGCAGATGTCCAAGGAAATGCAGAAGATGCTTGCGGAAATAATGAAGAAGATGCTTGAGCAGAAGATGCAGAACTCCAAGCAGAATCTCGAACAGGGTAATAAAGATCAATCACAGAAGCAGCAGGAAGAGATATCAAAGGACCTGAACGACCTGAACCAGCAGATGCAGGATATGCTGCAGAGCATGATGGATAAAGAGAGCAGCAAGATGATGGAAAAGATGCAGGAATTCCTTGACAGGCTGAAAGAAATGTCAAAGAAGCAGAAGGAGCTTATGGATGAATCAGAGAATTTTGATAAGAATACTGATTCCAAAGATTTCCAGGATAACAAAATGCAGCAGGATAAACTTCAGAATGAGCTTTCCAATCTGACAGAAGAAATGATGAGTATGGCTCAGCAAATGGGCATGAGCCCGATGATGAGCAAGAATCTTGGTGACGCTTTCAATGAGATGCAGAAAGCCTCTGACCAGTTAAGCAAAAAAGACGGCAAAAACGCGAATAAATCACAGGGAAATGCTAAGGAATCACTTGATAAAGCCGCGGAAAAAATGGCGCAGATGTGCCAGAACGGAAAACCGGGCAACGGCAAAAAACCGGGTATGGGTCTGCAGCAATTGCTTGAGCAGCTCCAGCAGATGATCGCCAAACAGCAGCAGCTTAATAACCAGATGCAGGGAATGAGCCCGAACGGCAACCAGGGTAAACTTTCACAGGAACAGATGGCGCAGATGCAGAAGCTTGCAATGGAGCAGCAGCAGATAAAGGACGGTGTTAACCAGCTTAATGAGGAGTTCAAGAAACAGCAGGAGTCAGAAGGAAAGAAACTGCTTGGTAATTTAGACCAGGTACAAAAAGATATGCAGGAAATAATTAAAGACCTGCAGGAAAACAATGTTACCCCTGAAACCAAAAAGCGGCAGGAAAAAATTCTCTCGCGCATGCTTGATTTTCAGCTTTCAACCCGCGAAAAGGATTTTGAGCAGAAACGTGAATCGCGCCCGGGTAAAAATTTCGATAGGTCCTCTCCGCCTGAAATAGTGATATCAAAACCGAATATTATCAATGGCGTAAACCAGGATGCGCTTGAGCTTCAGAAAGAAAATTACACTGAAGACTATGAAGCGCTGATCCAGAAATATTTGGAAAAAATAAGAAGTGTTAACCGTTAAGTTACTAACAATTACTTCCTTATCCCTAATTTACTGCATCAAAAACAGCAATTTCAGTTAATTTTTACCATTTTCCCAACGTTTTCTTAACAATTTCCTCACGGTTAATTAATCCTAAAATCCGTATATTTGTATAATCAATAAACATATATCTTATAATTAAAGGAGATGAATTCATGAGAAGAACATTACTTCTTATAGTGGCAGTATTGTCATTAGCTATTGTGGAACGGACGTCGGGTCAGATCTTATTAACAGAAAATTTTAATTACCCAGCAGGTGATTCATTAACAGCACATGGCTGGACATGGGTCAACAGTTATGTTAATACAGTTTTAGTTGCAACAGGAAATTTAACTTATTCGGGCTATCCTAATTCAGGAATTGGCAACAACGTAAGATTAAAGAATAACGGTCAGGATATATACAGGCAGCATGATTCAGTTAATACCAACAGTGTATATGTATCATTTCTTCTTAGAGTTGATTCCGTTCAGGCAACAGGAGATTATTTCTTCGCACTGCTGCCAAGTACCTCTACAACTACTTATACTATGAGGACATATGTTAAATCAGCTACTGGCGGTTACCAGATAGGTATCTCAAAAAGCACTGAAGCTACAACTTATGCGCCCGCCACATATCTTCTTGGAACAACTTATCTTGTAGTAGTAAAATATACTTTTAATTCAGGAACAAACCAGGATGATCAGTTAAGTTTATTTGTACTCAGCGGTGCTATCCCGGGTACAGAACCAGCTCCGGTTGCCGGTCCTATTACCGGAACCCAGGTTGATTCACCAAATATCAGCCGAATTGTTTTAAGACAGGGTTCTGCAGCCAATGCACCTACATTAGATATAGATGGTTTTTCTGTTTTCAGAACATGGGGTAACCTGGTAGGCATTACTCCGATTACCGAAGTTGCTGAAAACTTCTCACTTTCACAGAACTATCCAAATCCGTTCAATCCATCAACAAAAATAAACTTCTCAATTCCGGAAAGAAGCTTTGTTACAATGAAAGTTTACGATATGCTTGGCAAAGAAGTTATGCAGCTTGTAAGCAATAATTTCTCAGCAGGCACATATGCGGTTGATATGAACGCGAACGGTTTAAGTACCGGTATATATATGTACAGTATTACCGCAGAAACTGAAAGCGGAAATATTCTGAAGGATACAAAGAAACTTATGCTTGTAAAATAATATTTTTCAGCAATTTTGGTTTTCCCGGGGGACTGCTTACAGTCCCCCTTTTTATTTGCATCAAGTTAATTGCACGCTGTATTAAATTGTTTTTACATTAAAATTGTATTAAAATGTAATATAGATCTATTTTTTTCACCAAACTAATTTCACAGTTATGAACAAAATAATTCTTCTGTTTGTAATTTCAACCATTGTTTTATCCCTGCCGGCACTTAGCCAGCCGTTAAGTCGTGAACTTCCTCAATCCCAAACACAGTATTTGTATTCTGGCGGGCAGCAACAAAGCAGAGAAATCATCCTTAACGCCCCGCAGGGAATTTATTCAGCACCTGTAATAATACCCCAAAGCAATATCCTGAATGCCTCAACCATTAGGTGGATATGCAGCGACCCGATTGCCATCGGTGACAGATGTGCAGTTAGTAAGAATGGTTTGTTCCCAACAGCAGGCTGGGGTTTGAATACAGAAAGAGTGGCGCTGTACGATAACAATTCAGCAACACCGCTATGGGAATATTCCTCCAATCCGAATACTTTTGTTAATTACGTTGCAATATCAGATACAGGCGGATATATAGTCAACGGTAGCTATCATAATATTTATATTTTTAACCGGGCAAGCAATACGCCCATATTTGATTTTAACCTTGAAACCCAGTTACCTGATACAGGCCTGGCAGGACCGGTAGATATTACTTCACAGGGTGATTTTATCATTGCCTGCGCTTCAAGAAATGACTCGAGCTGGATATTCGGGTTCAACAGGAATTCAACAAACTGGGTATGGCGCTACAGGGTCGGGCAGACGAATAATACCGGCGGCGCAACTATCCAGGGCATAAAGAT
The DNA here is from genome assembly GCA_030835085.1 of Ignavibacteria bacterium. GTDB lineage: Bacteria > Bacteroidota > Ignavibacteria > Tepidaquicellales > OLB5 > OLB5. Next base: position 44,721 of record JAUQWQ010000003.1, on the reverse strand, counting down.
GTCAGGTAATGATTCACTAGTGATCGTTAACACCTATCTTGGATTTTACGTTTTCAGAACATATACAGGCCAGCTTGTTCATTCAGGGTCAGTCAATCCCTCAGCAACCAGCGGAACACAGTTTCAGCAAGGGATAAGCGGTAACGGCAGCTACATTGCTACAATAAATTACAGCGGCGTAATGAGGGTATACCAGTGGAATGGAAGTACGTACAATTTCCTATGGCAGGCAGCCGAAGGCGGTTCTTGGATGACTGCGGTTGATATCAGCTATGACGGAACGAAGATAGCCTGCGGCACTCTTGTGTTTGTAAGCGGCGGAGGTTTTGACGGCAGAATAAAGTATTTCAATACATCAAGCTCAACTGCAGTATGGACCTATCCGAATACCGGCGACCAGGTAACAAGCGTATCTTTTTCTAAGAACGGGAAAATACTTGCAGCATCCACTTACGGTGATCTTGGAAATAACAACAGTGACCTGCTGGTCTTCAAAACAAGTATACCGGCAGCCGCCCCGATCTTCGGGGTATCATCACCCGGATCATTCTTCTGGTGTAATGCATCAGCTGACGGCAGCACTGTCATTGCCAGCGGAAAAGCAATACACGCAAGGTCGTTTGGCAACGGAGGCGAAGTATATAATGTATTCATTGATACAAACGACGTACCGCTTGCAATCGGGAACAATACTACACCCGCGAAATTCTCTCTTGAGCAGAACTATCCAAATCCATTTAACCCTGAAACTGAGATAAGTTTTTCAATTCCTGAAGCGGGATTTGTAACATTAAGGTTATACGACCTGCTTGGCAGAGAAGTAAAGCTTTTGACAAACAGGAATTATTCAGCTGGCAGCTACAGCACCCGGTTTAATGCTGCAGGACTTGGTTCAGGAATTTATTTTTATACACTCGAAGCAAGAACCTTAAGCGGAAGAATTTTTAAAGATACGAAGAAGCTTTCTCTGGTAAGATAAAATCCAGATAAAAACAGAATATAAAACAAAGGGGCATACATTATGCCCCTTATTGTTGTTAAGTATGTAATCTGTTTAGTACTATTTGCCCGCTTTATTCAAATCTCTTTGTCTTTTCCTCAGAATAAAATTCAGCACATAAAGATCAAAACAAACAAATGTAAAGATCCCCATGCCAATAACCATTGCATTGCCCCTTCTGAATCCGATTACGATAAATGCAATTGATGCAATAAGTGTTAAAACAACGGCAATATGAGCCATTGTATTGTTTTCTTTCTTAGTTGGGAAAGAAAGAATAAAAAGTATCAGGCCTATTGCGGGCGCTATAAGTGCAGTTGGACTACCTGATGTAAAATAGCCGTAAACACCCAAAGCTATTAATACAACAGCATTGACGATCATAATAATGTGATTTTTTATCATATTTATTTCTCCTTAAGTTCAAATATACATATATTGTTAATATAAACTATAAACTGTAATCATTTAACTTCCTAAAAGATTTCTCATTTAAATTGAATAACACGCATAAAATTGCTATTTTTGAGCACGTATAAGCAAATTTCTAAATAAAACTGTAACATATTTATAGATGGCAAAACCTTCAAAAAAACAGGTAAAACAGCAAAAAAACGTCAAAAAAATAGTTGATATATCATTTGATCTTAACTTAAGTCACACAACAGGATTAATTATTATTGCAGCTCTGCTTATACTCTCAATAGTTCTGCCATATTATTATGTATATTACGCCTATTCGGTAAATCATTACAACAGCTTCCCGCTGGATGACCCGTGGATACATCTGCAGTTTGCAAAGAACCTTGCCGAGTACGGCAGCTTCTCATATTTTAAAAATGAAGTGGTAACCGCCGGCTCAACATCCCCAATTTATACCATTATTCTGGCTGCGGGATTCCTGATCACAAAAAATGAAATGTGGCTGAGCTATGTAATCGGGATAATTTTTTTCGCATTTTCTGTGTACTATTTCTATAAACTAAGCGGCACATTTTTCCCGAAGGAAAACTGGCTGGCTATTGCCGCAGCTTTGCTGCTGGTATTTGATAAGTGGTTAAATTTTATTTCTGTAACCGGAATGGAAACCACGCTTTACATTTTCCTGCTGGTAGCCTGCTATTATTATTACCGCAAAATGAATGCAATTGGCTTTGCTGTAACATTAGGGCTGACCTTCTGGACAAGACCCGATGCGCTCGCTTTCATAGCCGCAATTGCTGCTGATTATTTCTTCAGGGTTTACCTTAAGAACCGCTCACCCAAAGATAACACTGATATTTTATTATTTGAAAAAAAGGACCTTTATAAAATTGCCGGAATTTTTGGAGCTATAATGGCAGCATATTTTGCTATGAATTATATTATAGCCGGTTCCCTTTTACCAAACACATACAGCGCAAAGCTTGCATATTATTCCGCGGAGTTCCGCAGCCGCTCAGAATTTCTGAAACTCGAAGTATGGGAATATTTCACTGAATCTGCTTACCTATTAATTTTTATTCCTTTTGTTTTTGGAGTATTCAAACTTGCATCTGATTCCTTTAAGCTGAAGTATAATCCCCTTTTACCTGCTTTTATTTTTATAGCACTTCTTATTTTCATGTATTGGTATAAACTGCCATACGCACACCGTTTCGGCAGGTATATGATGCCGGTATTTCCGTTCTATATCTTAATTTCAGTTTATGGCGGAAGGGAGTTCTTCAGATGGTTTGCAAATTATATTGGTGACAGCAAGCTGGTAAACGGATTAAATGTGATTTTGCTTGCCGGAACAATTGTTTATTTCGCATCTGAGTATAACTCAACCAAAGAAATATTCCAGGACCAGTCACGCCACATCTATATTAGGCAGGTTGAAACAGCAAAGTGGCTCAAAAACAATACCCCTGAGGGTTCCACAATTGCGACCCATGATGTAGGTGCAATAGCTTATTATTCCGATAGAAAAGTTGTTGATGTGGTAGGATTGATAAATCCTGAATTCATTTCAAAGCTTAATACCAAAGAATTTGCCGGTTTTGTCGAAGAACAGATAATAAAGAAAAATGTGACTTATATGGCATTTTTAAAAGAGTGGTTCCAGGTTGTTAACCAGCCGGCTTTATTTACCGCCGGGGAAAATGCCTTTGAAATAATGCAGGTATATAAATATATCCCGGGCAAAACTCACCTTCTTTCAACAGAAGTTAACAGCGGAATTCAGTATGTAAGCCAGCTTATCAGTTCAAAGCAGTACCCGCAGGCTATGAGCGTATTAAAGCAGCTTGCTGCGATGGACCCCAACAGCTCTTTGACCTATTTTATGATGGCATATGTAAACTCATTTACCAATGACGGGGCATCAGCCGAAAAGAACCTGCTGAAGGCAATTGAATTATACCCTGATTACAAAGATGCGGTTCTTTCTCTCAGTAATCTATACAGGATACAGCAGAAGACTGATGATTCACGTAATGTTCTAACGAAATACCTGGCAATTAACCCGCAGGATACTTCTGTATTAAATCAGCTTAACAAATTGGAGCCGTTAAAAACGGATCCGGTAAAGACTGATACGCTCAAAACTAAATAAACTGTAATATTGAAATTTCGCGTAATTATTTATCCTTCGGTGTTTATTTTTTCATTTGCGGTGTTTTTAACACTGCAGCTTGGTTTTTTAAACCGCGGGTACAATAATTCAGCAACCGATATAGCCGTAAAAATTACCAGGGGTGATAACCTCAGAAGCGTTGCCGAAAAACTTGAGCAAAGCCAGGTAATCTATAGCAAGTATGTTTTTATTGCCATCGGCAGACTCTTCGGTAAACAGGATAACCTGATACCGGGTGAATATAAATTCGGGAACGGACTGACATACCTGAATGTATTAAGTACCATTACAGACCCTACGATCATCAGAACTGTTACGGTAACAATACCCGAAGGAATGAATATCCGGCAGATTGGCAGACTTTTGCAGAGGCAGATAGGGGTTGATTCTGCAAGGTTTGTGGAAGAAGCCAAAAACGATAGCCTGATAAAACTTCTCGGCTTTGATGATGAAAGCAAAATCGAAAACCTGGAAGGTTATTTATTCCCTGATACTTACCAGTTCAGATTCAATTCACTAAACCGTGAAAAGGAAATCGTTTCGCTTATGGCTTCAACTTTCCGCAAAAGGGTAACCCCTGAAATGCGGGAAGAAATGAAGACTAAGAATCTGACTTTAAACGAACTGATAACAATGGCTTCAATAATTGAAGGCGAAACAAGATATGAAGCTGAGAAAAAAACTATTTCAGGTGTATATTATAACAGGATAAAAAAAGGAATGAAACTTCAGGCTGATCCTACTGTTCAGTATATACTGCCGGGAGGTTCAAAGAACAGGCTGCTTTACAGTGATCTTAAAATTGAATCACCATATAATACATATTTATACAAGGGTTTACCGCCGGGTCCGATAAATAACCCGGGGTTAAGCTCAATTATTGCGGCATTAGAGCCGGAAGAGAACAGCTATCTTTATTTCGTCGCCAAAGGCGATGGTTCACACAGGTTTGCAGTAAGTTACGATGAACACAAAAAGAACATTACTCTATACCAGCAGTATTTAAAAGAGCTTGAGGAAAAGAAACAAAAATCACAGCCTTAATTAAACGGAAATAATTGATAAATAAAGTAAAAATACTCGGCAGCCTGCTGCTGAAACTTGAAACCAGGAGCAAAACAGGTTCCGGCAGAAAAATGCTGCTGCTAAATATTTCGTATTTCATACCGGGAGTATTTTTACCATGGATACTGCTTAAACAAAACGCTGACCCGACAGGATTCCAGTTCTCATTCTTAACGTTTTTATTCTACTCTCTTATAATTGCATTCACAATTATTACTGAGCTTGATAATCTCATAACCAGTAAAACAGAGGCTGAAATACTTGCAGCAATGCCAATTGATCTGAAGCTCCTGGTGAATGCAAAAATGTACATGATAACCCGTTATCTACTGTTATTATCTTTACCCCTGCTATTGCCGGGCAGCATTTATTATTACGCTATACTCAGGTCTTTCCCCCGGGCACTTCTTTTCTATATTTCAGCATTAATGCTTTGTTTCTTCACAGCGAATGTTCTGATACTGCTGTACAGTATGGCACTGAAAGTATTCCGCACAAAAAGCGTAGGCTCATACACAATGATATTCCAGGCGGGAATGATCCTGCTCCTCATTATGGCTTACCAGTTCATTTCTTTTGGTATAACAGGAAGACCCGGCAGCAGTGTGAACGGTTACATAGCTTCACTTCAGCAAAAAGGAGTAATTGACTACTTCCCGCCTGCATGGTTTGCATTTTTAACAACGCGCAATCAGTACCTGCTCGAAGCAGGTTTGATAATCAAACTGGTTATGCCTTTGCTGATAACAATTTTAAGTTACTTCAGCCTGAAAATGTATCTTGATGAAAATTATGTGCACATAAGAGATAAATTTCTGAATTCAAGAGTTATAGCAGCCGCCGGTTCCGGAAAGAAAAGATTTTTTATCTTTGCAATGATAAGCGATCTCATACAGAACGTATATTTGCGCAATAATACAGAGCGTTCTTCGTACGGTCTGATACGTGCCCTATATTACAAAGATAAAACCGTAAGACTGGCGATACTCCCTATGATAATTATCCCATTGGGCCTTGGTATTTTTGCACTGATAACAAATCAGTTACCCCCGCCGTTTGATAAAAATTATTTTGATATAAAACCTGTATTCCACATTTCTCTGCTGCTCAGCCTTCTGGTTGTATTGAACACTGCCATAATAGGGGTTAAAGTAACAAATTATTCCGGAGCTTCGTGGGTTTATGATTCATACCCTGCTGCATCAAAAAGGAATTTCAGGAACGGCTTCAGGAAGTTTTTTGTAGTATACCTTTTGATTCCCGCATGTATTGGTCTAGGAATAATTTTTACAATTAAGATCCCTATGCACCAGGCATTATTGCATACAATATTCATTTTCGCGGCTGCTAATTTGTACAATTCTATATATAACCTTTTAAGCAGAAGCTTACCATTCACCCGTGAAAATACACTGATCAATTCCCTGCAAAGAATGACTTCGATAATATATCCTTTTATATACGGAACATTAGTGATACTGCTGCAATTGTTCGTTTACAAAAGTATGCTGACAACTATAATTGCGGTTTTGGCATTTATAACAATTACATTCTGGCTGAATTACTTTGGTTATGTGAGAAAAAAGTAAAAATCCTGTCTTTGTGTTCAATAAGTTGTCCTTTACAAAAATTATCCAAAAATGCGAATTTCAGTTGATTTTAATCACATTTTCAAATTGATTGATCTTATCTATACAAATTATTTATAAGAGGATTAATGAACTCTTAAATTAATAATTTCTCATTTGTTTATTGACAATCCTTGTTTTTTTAGCTATGTTTTAAAAAAAAGATATGAAAACCCTCGTAAATTATCTGTTCCTCTTATTGATAGCAGCATCAATAATCCACTCACAGTCACTGGCACCCGCACAGACAATTTTCATGCAGGGCAACAACATCAACGCTGTTTTCAGAACTGACGGATATTTTAATTATGACAAAGTAACTTTTTCCAGCGGTGTTGCAGGTTTCATTTGGCCTGCAACATCCCCCCAAAGGCTTACCGCTGTGTTTACTTCAGGTATTTGGTTAGGTGCAAAAGTCGGACCCGAGCGTGAGCTAAGACTTGCAGCTTCATTCTACAATACACACTACTCACCCGGCAATATTCCACAAATAGGTCAAGTTCCACCATCAACAGTATGCAGTGATCCTTCATGGCGCGGGTACTATGTACAACTAACCGACCCTGCATTATTTTCAGGCGGTACACGATATAAAATAGCAGGCGGAAGGCAATATACTTTCAATTATGATTCCTGGGCAGTATGGCCTGTGCAAAAGGGTGCACCGTATGTTGAAATAAACGGAATACCGGGCTACCAGCCTGCTTGGGATGGCGACAGACCCGGCATTGGCAACGGAATGACTGCAAGACCCGAAGAGCTATCCTTCTTTGTCTTCATGGATTACACAAATTGTACAAATACTCAGCATGTTCAAGAATTATCACTTCCCGGCGGAACATTACCTATGGGTGTAGAAATACAACAGATTAATTTTATGTTCAACTGCTTTCCCCTTCGCGATATGTATTTTGTTAAGTACAGAATTATTAACAAGAGTTCGCTGAATTGGGATAGCACATATATTTCATATGCAAATGATTCAGATCTTGGAGAGTCAAATGATGATGGTATTGGCTGTGATACTCTGAAAAACCTGGTTTTTCAATACAATTTAGATAATAATGATCAGGTTTATGGCATGAATCCTCCTGCTTTAGGGATGAAAATCCTGCAGAGTCCGCTTAGAAATACAGGGCTAAACAGTGATACAGTTTATTTACCCTATGATACAGTAACGGGTTTTAAATTAACCGGTTTAACTGGATTTAATTCATTTATTGGTGGAGGAAATGAATGTACCGGCGACCCTGACAATGCCGAACTTGCTTTCAATTTCATGCGGGGAAAGGACGGATGCGGTAATACATTTATCAATTGGATAACCGGACAACCAACAACATTCAAATTCCCGGGCGATGTATGCAGCAGGACTGGCTGGTACGATAGTATTCCGGGTGACAAGCGCGATCTGTTTAATATGGGTCCGGTTACAATGAACTCAGGCGATACACAAATAGTGGTTATCAGCTACATGATTACCCGTGATGGCGGCAATAATTTCCAGAATGTATGCGCGCTGCAATCGTTATCAGATTCCGCTCTTAAATATTATTACAACGATTTCCGCACTTGCGTGCCCATTGGAATTGAACCAATAAGTACTGAGATTCCCCAAAAATATGAGCTATTACAGAATTACCCGAATCCGTTTAATCCGGTGACAAGAATACGTTTTCAAATACCCCCTCTAAATCTCCCCCTGTCAGGGGGAGACAAACTGGGAGTCTCCCTTAAAATTTACGATGTACTTGGTAAAGAAATCGCGGCGCTGGTAAATGAAAATCTCAAACCCGGCATTTACGAGATCGACTGGAACGCCGAAAATATCCCAAGCGGTGCGTATTTTTATTCGCTCATTACAAATGAGTTTACCCAAACAAAAAAGATGGTGGTGTTGAAATGAAAAAGACGATTATAACATTACTTTTTATTTTATCTCAAACAGCAATATTCTCCCAGGGAGGCTGGGAAGTGATTTATTCCAGTGAATACGTTTATACCCCGTACTTTAGAGATATTTCATTTTTTAACGAACAGACCGGCTGGGTATTAACACAATCTAATGTAAGAAAAACAACAAATGCGGCTCAAAACTGGATAACTCATAACATATCTCACAACAACAATAATTCAATGAACTGCTTTCAATTCCTGAATGAAAATACCGGATGGGTGTTAGAGGGAAAATACCTGATCTTTACATCTAACAGCGGAGCAAATTGGGTGACAATTGATACTACAACATTTGGTATAAAGGGAATGTATTTCAAAGATATCTCCAACGGATGGTACTGCGGTACAAGCGGAATGATCAGGAAAACGACAAATGGGGGCCATAACTGGTTAAGTCTGAGCTCAGGAACTACCTACAACCTGAATTCAATAGCCTTTGCAGATAATGATTTCGGAGTTTGCGGCGGTGACTGGGGTACTATATTATGGACTACAAACGGAGGAATAAACTGGAATAATTTTACAGATAACTACATGAATTTTTTTATTAACGTAAAATTCTTCGATAGTCAAACATGTATTGTCACCGGAACGGGCAGTATTATATACAGAACTACCAACCGCGGAGAGAACTGGGTTCCGCATTTTACAAACTTATTAATTCAAAACACAATTGAAGTCAATTCAGCCAATACAGGTTATGTATTCGGTTCCCCATTTTCATATTTAAGATCAGCAAATTCAGGCAGCTCCTGGGAGCAAGTCACAGCAAACGGTCTGATATCCCAGGTTTTTGCTGCATCTGTTACTCCTGCTAACTCATTCTGGTGCGCTGCAGATAGCGGTATGATATTCAGATCTACTGATAATGGCAATAACTGGAACATAGCACACAGGGAATATATAACAAAAGAGAATCTTAAATCAGTTTATTTTACCGATCAGTCAACCGGGTTTGCCGTTGGAACGCACGGAGTTCTGCTTAAAACAACAAACAGCGGTGTTAACTGGAGTTATCAGAATCTTGGAACAGGAAAATCGCTGAATTCAATAAAGTTCGTTAACAGCAGTACAGGATTTATTGGAGGTGCTGAGGGTTATTTGGGGGTTGTTCTTAAAACAACTAACTCTGGAAATAACTGGCAGACTGTTTATAACGACTCACTACAATTAATCAGTATGCATTTTATCAACCCAACTACTGGCTGGTGTGCGGGAAATTATGGAGCTTTCCTTAAAACAACCGATGCCGGGAATTCATGGGTTAAAACTGCAATTACAACATCTCCCCCGCTAAGTTATATAAATGATATATTTTTTATCAATGAAAATACGGGTTTCATAGGAAGCAACGGAATGCACAAAACAACCAACGGCGGATTGAACTGGTACAGGGTTTCAATTTTTACGATTATCTCTATACAATTTGTTGGTAATACCGGGTTTGCGCTCAGCTCAACTTCAGGAAATTTTATGAAGTCAACCAATTTAGGCGAAAATTGGATCACTTATACGGTAGAAGGAAGCAACAGGAAAGATCTGTATTTCATAAATTCTGAAACCGGATGGTTAAACACTTCAAACATAATCAGGAAAACAACAAATGGCGGCGTAAACTGGAATATACAAAATACTAACAGCAATTCGATTGCGGTAAACTCGATATTCTTTATTGATGAAAACCGCGGCTGGGTTGTGGGTGATAACGGCGGAATTATGCGAACGACAAACGGAGGGATAGGTATAACTCAAATTTCAGCGGAGATACCGCGATATTATACACTATTTCAGAATTATCCAAACCCGTTTAACCCGGTAACAAAAATAAGATTCAGTATTCCCTCTTTTGCAGAGACGACCCGGCGGGTCGTCTCACTGAAGATTTACGATATACTTGGCAAAGAAATTGCCGTGCTGGTAAACGAAATCCTCACTCCCGGTACTTATGAAGTCGGGTGGAATGCTTCGAATTTCTCAAGCGGCATTTATTTTTATTCACTTTTTACTGATAATTATACACAGACCAGAAAGATGGTGATAGTAAAATGAGAACTTTAATATTAGTTTTACTTTTCTTAACTTTAAACATTAACTCTCAGAGTCTCGCACCGGTACAAAACATTTTTATGCAGGGTAACAACATTAATGCCGTTTTCAGAACTGACGGCTATTTTAATTATGATAAAGTGACCTTTTCCAGCAATATTGCAGGATTTGTATGGCCTGCAACTTCGCCGCAAAGATTAACTGCGATCTTTTCTACAGGATTTTTCATTGGAGCAAAAGTCGGCGCGCAGCATGAACTTAGATTGGCTGCTTCACTTTATAATTCACATTATTCGCCGGGCAATATACCGGTAATTGGTCAGGTACCTCCATCATCTGTTTGCGATGACCCTTCATGGCGCGGTTATTATGTGCATTTAAACGATCAATCTCTCTTCAGTGGAGGATCCAGATTTAAAATGGCAGGCGGAAATCAGTACGCGTTTAACTACGATTCATGGGCTGCATGGCCTGTAGAAAAAGGCGCTCCTTATGTTGAGGTCAATGGAATTCCCGGGTATCAGCCTGCCTGGGATGGTGACAGACCCGGTATTGGCAACAGTATGACAGCCAGGCCGGAAGAGATTTTGTTTATGGTTTATATGGATTATACCAATTGTACAGATTCCATTCATTATACTGAATTAAGTTTACCCGGTGGCTCAAAGCCGTTGGGTGTTGAAATACAGCAAATTGTATTCAATTTTAACTGTTTCCCATTGCGTGATATGTATTTTGTAAAATACAGAATTATCAATAAAAGCTCGTTGCTTTGGGATAGTACATATATTTCTATTGTAAGTGATTCAGATCTTGGAAATGCCAGTGATGATGCAAGCGGATGTGATACAATCAGAAATATGGGTTTTGTTTACAATTTTGATAATGATGATTCTGATTACGGTACCAATCCTCCGGCAGTTGGAATACGTTTACTGCAAAGTCCCTTAAGATTTACCGGCTCCCAATCCGATACGGCCAAATTACCATATGATACTTTAACCGGATACAAACTTGTTGGAATGACGACTCATAATTCCTTTAAAGGAGGAGGCTGTTACGGCGATCCGGATAAGGATACAACCGCATATTACTACCTTACGGGATTAAACGAATGTGGCCTGCCTATGTTAAACCCCGTTACCGGTCAACAAACAAAATTCAGGTACAGCGGCAATGCCTGCGCAAGAACCGGCTGGTATGATAGCTTAATGGGTGATAAAAAGAATTTTATTGGCTCAGGTCCGTTTATTATGAATTCCGGTGATACGCAAATAGTTATGACTGGTTTCATGATAACCCGAACCGGGGGGAATAACCTGCAAAATGTTTGTGCAGTACAATCACTCTCGGATTCCGCATTAGCATATTATTACAACGATTTCCGCACATGCGTGCCCATTGGAATTGAACCGATTAGCACTGAAATTCCCCAAAAATTTGAGCTGTTCCAGAATTATCCTAATCCGTTTAATCCAATGACAAAGCTCAAATTCCAAATGCCAAAATCCGCCTTCACCAAACTTGCTGTTTTTGATGTCACCGGAAAGGAAATTTCGATACTTGTTAACCAAAATCTCAAACCCGGCATATATGAAATTGACTGGAATGCTGAAAATATTCCAAGCGGTGTGTATTTTTATTCACTTATTACAAATGAATTTACCCAAACAAAAAAAATGGTGGTGCTGAAATGAAAACAATAACTGTATTATTAATGCTCTTCTCTTCATCTATTATACTCTCACAAAGCGGATGGCAGATAGTTTATCCCGGTGTAAATACGACCGGCCAGCATTTTAAAGATATTGTTTTTTTTGATAATCAGACGGGCTGGGTACTTGATAACGTTAACCTTTTAAAAACTACAAATGGCGGAACTAACTGGAATGTCTTTAATTTAGTACATCAATTCAACCAGTTGAATTGTTTTTACTTTTACAATAAAGATATTGGCTGGGTTGGTGAAAATAATTACCTGAATTTTACATCAAATTCAGGTATGAACTGGAGCGTAATTAACACCTCTGTTTCTAATCCGCGCGGGCTGTTTTTCAGGGACCTTTTAACAGGATGGGTATGCGGTGATTCAGGAAAGATTAAAAAAACTACCAATAGCGGAGTTAACTGGATATCTATTCCTTCCGGTACCAGCGTTACATTAAGGGCAATCGCTTTTGCCGATGATAACAATGGTATATGTGCAGGTGACTGGGGAATAATATTATCAACTACCAATGGAGGAGCAAACTGGAATTTATTTTATGATAATTACCTTGGTTTTTATTCACATGTAAAATTTAAGAACAGCCAGACAGGTTTTGTATCCGGTACAGGAGGCAATATATACAGGACAACGAACAGCGGAGCCAACTGGAGCCCGTTTTATGTAAATTCATACCTGGTTTCGGGAATTAGCTTTACTCAAAACGGCACTGCATATGCTTTCGGTTCACCGGGTGCTTTCTTCAGGTCAACCAATACAGGAAGTACATGGGAACAGTTACCCTCCAACGGTTTAAACGTACAGGTAAATGCTGCATCAATTACAAATGATGGTAATTTCTGGATTGCCGCTGATAGTGCTCTTATATTAAATTCAACTAACCTTGGGAACAGCTGGAACCTCATTTACAGAGAGTATCTTACCAAAGAACATCTGAATTCAGTGTATTTTACAAACCAGTTTACCGGATTTGCATGCGGAGATAAAGGAATACTGATCAGTTCAACAAACGGAGGAATTAACTGGCTGGTTTCAAATTTAGGTACAAACTATTCATTAAAGGATATACAGTTTGTGAATAACCAAACAGGATTTATTGGCGGCTGGGATGTTATTCCAAACGGTATAATTTTCCGGACATCCAACGGCGGCGGAAGCTGGCAAACTGTGTATAATGATTCATCACAAATTGCAGCAATACATTTTATAGACCAAAATACAGGATGGGCTGCCGGGAGCCTTGGGTATATAATAAAAACGACCAATTCAGGAATTAACTGGGTAAGGACAAGATTTGAAACTATGAATCTGAATGAGATCTGCTTTATCGATAATAACACCGGATTTGCAGGTAAAAATTCCGGACTCTACAGAACTACAAACGGAGGCTTAAACTGGGTTCAGTCCTCTTCAAATCATACCGGTTCTGTTCAGTTCATAGGCAATACCGGATTCGCTTTTACAAATACAACCAGCGCATTTTTCCTGCTTAAGTCTACTAATACAGGTAATAACTGGCAGCAATACCAGGTAGCCGGCGGACAGTATCAAAAGCTCTATTTCGTAAATGAGCAAACCGGCTGGCTTGTTGCAGGCAACCAAATAAGGAAAACAACTAATGGAGGAGTAAACTGGTTTATCCAGGCAGGAGGAAGTAATTCAGTATACGGTATTGGTCTCCACTTTATTGATGAAAACTATGGCTGGTGTGTTGGAATGTATGGAGGAATAATGCGTACAACCAGCGGCGGAATAGGAATAACAACTATTTCAACTGAAATACCAAAAACTTTTATCCTTTTTCAGAATTACCCGAACCCGTTTAATCCAGTAACTAAAATCAGATTCAGTATCCCATACTCCGGAGGAATACACGGGGGGCGGAATGTGTTACTTAAAGTTTACGATATACTTGGCAAAGAAATTGCTGTGCTGGTAAACGAAAATCTCACACCCGGAATTTACGAAGCTGACTGGAATGCTTCGGAAGTTTCAAGCGGTATATATTTTTATTCACTTTTTACTGATAATTATAAACAGACCAGAAAGATGGTGGTAGTAAAATGAAAACTTTAATTTTGGTTTTACTTTTCTTAACTTTAGATATTAACTCTCAGAGTCTGGCACCTGTACAAAATATTTTTATGCAGGGCAACAATATCAATGCTGTTTTCAGAACAGATGGCTATTTCAACTATGATAAAGTCACTTTTTCCAGTGGTGTGGCAGGCTTTGTATGGCCGGCAACTGCGCCTCAAAGGTTATCCGCTGTGTTTACATCAGGTTTCTGGATCGGTGCGAAATGCGGACCCCAAAGAGAACTTCGCCTTGCAGCATCAATGTTTAATTCGCATTATACACCGGGCAATATTCCGGTTATAGGACAGGTACCATCTTCATCTGTATGTACGGATCCATCATGGAGAGGATATTTTGTCCAGATCAATGATCAATCACTGATTAATGGCGGAACCAGGTACAAAACTGCCGGCGGCAGGCAATTCACTTTCAACTATGATTCATGGGCATCTTGGCCCGTTCAAAAAGGTGCACCATATGTTGAAGTCAATGGCATACCCGGTTACCAGCCTGCCTGGGATGGCGACAGACCCGGCATTGGCAACGGAATGACAGCCCGACCTGAAGAATTACTGTTTATGGTTTATATGGATTATACAGACTGCCGCGATTCAATTCACATGTCTGAATTAAGTTTACCCGGAGGCACTCCCCCTTTGGGTGCGGAAATTCACCAGTTGGTTTTTAATTTCAATTGCCTTCCGTTAAGGGATATGTACTTTGTTAAATATACTATTATAAACAAAAGCTCACTAACCTGGGATAGCACATATATTTCCAATTTGAATGACCCAGATCTTGGAAATGCCGGTGATGATTCGTTCGGCTGCGATTCATCAAAGAATCTTGGATTCACTTACAATAATGATAATAGTGATTATGATTACGGTACAAACCCGCCTGCAATTGGGGTAAGGTTTCTTCAAACACCGTTGATTTACACAGGAAGTAATAATGATACTGCGAGATTACCGTATGATACATTGATAGGTTACAAAATGACAGGGATGAGCGGATTCAACGGATTTTTAGGCGGCGGAAATGAATGTTCAGGAGATCCTGACCAGGCAATACTTGCCTATAATTTTATGCGCGGTAAAGATGGCTGCGGCAATCCAATTATAAATTGGGTAACCGGTCAGCAAACAAGATACAGATATTCAGGAGATGCATGTACAAAAACCGGGTGGTATGATAGCTTGCCGGGAGATAAGAGAACGATAATGAACATGGGACCGGTTACTATTAATTCAGGTGATACTCAGATTGTACTGTTAAATTACATGATAACCCGCAACGGCGGAACTAATAATCAGAATGTCTGTGCGCTGCGCTCTGTTTCAGACTCAGCATTGAAATACTACTTCGCTGATTTCCGAACATGCCTTCCCATTGGCATTGAACCGATAAGCACTGAAATCCCTCAAAAATTTGAGCTGTTCCAGAATTATCCAAATCCGTTCAATCCAATGACAAGGCTCAAATTCCAAATGCCAAAATCCGGTTTCACTAAACTTGTTGTATTTGATGTCACCGGAAAAGAAATATCAATACTAGTTAACGAAAATCTCAAACCAGGCATTTACGAAATTGACTGGAACGCCGAAAATATTCCCAGCGGTGTGTATTTTTATTCACTCATTACAAACGAGTATACCCAAACAAAAAAAATGGTGGTATTGAAATGAAAAGGATCATTTTATCATTGATGATTTGTTCGTTCAGCCTGAATTCACAGAGCCTCTCACCTGTACCATACACTATAATGCAGGGAAATAACATTAACTCCATTTTTTACAACAATTGTGTATACAACAGGGATAACTCTACATTTCCTTCCGGGGCTGCAGGTTTTATTTGGCCTGTCACAGCACCTCAAAGACTCACAGCTGTATATTCAAGTGGTATGTTTATAGGAGCCAAGGCCGGTCCTCAAAGAGAGCTTAGGCTCGCGGCATCTTTTTTTAACTCGCATTTTACACCCGGTAATATTCCGGTAACCGGTCAGGTACCTCCTTCTTCCGTCTGCAACGACCCGTCCTGGAGGGGTTACTTAGTACAACTGACTGATCCTGCACTGTTTAATGGCGGGATAAGAATCAAGACAGCTGGAGGGAGACCATACTCATTTAACTACGACTCATGGGCCGCCTGGCCCGTACAAAAGGGTGCGCCTTATGTTGAAGTGAACGGAATCCCCGGCTACCAGCCTGCATGGGATGGTGACAGGCCGGGAATAGGTAACGGGATGACTGCAAGACCGGACGAACTATCATATATGGTCTTTATGGATTACACAAACTGCAGTAATACAATTCATGTAAGCGAATTATCATTGCCCGGAGGAACTTTGCCGTTAGGGGTTGAAGTTCACCAGATTGTATTCATGTTCAATTGTATTCCGTTAAGGGATATGTACTTTATGAAATACAGTTTTGTAAATAAAAGCTCATTAATCTGGGATAGCGTATACATATCAAATATAAACGATATAGATTTGGGAAGTGCATTTGATGATGTTCAGGGATGTGACACTTTGAGAAATCTGAGTTTTTTGTACAACATCAGTAACAATGATGCCGACTATGGAACGAATCCGCCAGCAATAGGCAATAGGTTCTTGCAAACCCCTTTAAAATTTACAGGTAACAATAATGATACCGTGATTTTGCCCTATGATACTTTGACAGGTTATAAAATGACCGGAATGTCAGGATTTTATGTGTTTGTAGGTGGTGGTAATGAGTGTACCGGCGACCCTGATGAGGCATACGTCGCGTTTAATTACATGCGCGGAAAAGACGGCTGCGGAAATACTTTGACAAACTGGGTAACAGGCCAGCCAACTACATTCAGATACAGCGGTAACGCCTGTCTAAGAACAGGCTGGTATGATAGTCTAAGTAGCGATAAACGAAATATCACTAATATGGGTCCGTTTACCATGCAGTCTGGTGATACTCAAATAGTAGTATTTAATTACATGATAACCCGTGATGGCGGAAACAATCTCCAGAATGTGTGTGCGCTGCAATCGATATCAGACTCAGCTCTTAAATATTATTACAACGATTTCCGCACATGCGTACCCATTGGAATTGAGCCAATTGGCACTGAAATTCCACAAAGATTTGAACTGTTTCAGAATTATCCGAACCCTTTTAATCCAATGACAAAAATACGTTTTCAAATACCTGCTTTTGT
The DNA here is from genome assembly GCA_030835085.1 of Ignavibacteria bacterium. Lineage (GTDB taxonomy): Bacteria > Bacteroidota > Ignavibacteria > Tepidaquicellales > OLB5 > OLB5. The sequence continues at coordinate 27,418 of JAUQWQ010000003.1, read as the reverse complement.
AGAGACGACCCAGCGGGTCGTCTCCCTGAGAATTTACGATGTTCTTGGAAAACAAATTGTCGAACTGGTAAACCAAAATCTCAAACCAGGCATTTACGAAATTGACTGGAACGCCGAAAATATTCCCAGCGGTGTGTATTTTTATTCATTAATTACAAATGAATTTACTCAAACAAAGAAGATGGTAGTGCTGAAATGAAATCAATATCTATACTGATACTGTTTTTGACCATTCAAATAAACTCACAATCGCTTGCTCCTGCCCAAAGCATCTTTATGCAGGGCAACAACATCAATGCAGTTTTCAGAACTGATGGATATTTTAATTTTGACAGAGTCACATTTTCAAGTTCAATAGCAGGTTTTATCTGGCCGGTAACTTCACAACAAAGATTAACAGCAATTGAAACTTCAGGAATCTGGATCGCCGCTAAAGCAGGTCCACAAAATGAGCTCAGGATGGCAGTTTCTTTATGGAGTACTCAATATACACCCGGCAACATTCCGGTAATTGGGCAGGTACCACCTTCATCTGTTTGCAGCGACCCTTCCTGGCGAGGGTATTATATACAATTATCTGATCCCTCGCTTTTTAACGGGGGTACAAGATATAAAAACGCAGGCGGAAGGCAGTATACATTCAATTATGACTCCTGGGTAAGCTGGCCAGTTCAGAAAGGTGCACCTTATGTTGAAGTGAACGGCATTCCCGGCTACCAGCCGGCTTGGAACGGAGACAGACCCGGCATTGGCAACGGTATGACTGCAAGACCGGAAGAAATTTTATTTATGGTGTTTATGGATTATACTAATTGCACAGATTCAATTCACAGAAGTGAGTTAAGCTTACCGGGTGGAACCAGACCTTTAGGTGTAGAGATACAGCAAATTGTTTTCAATTTTAACTGTTTTTCGTTACGGGATATGTATTATACAAAATTCCGTATTATAAATAAGAGTTTACTTAATTGGGATAGCGTTTATTTTACATTAGCAAATGAAGTTGATATCGGACAAACTTCTGATGAACCGACAGGATGTGATACATTAAGGGATCTTGGTTTTATGTATAAATCTCTTAATTCTGATCCAATATATGGAGTAAATCCCCCTGCTGTTGGAACACGGTTCATGCAGAGTCCATTATTATATACAGGTATATCAACCGATACTGCAAAACTGCCTTATGATACTTTAACGGGATTTCTGCAAAAAGGTATGACCTCATATAATAAATTTCTAAATGGAGGAAATGAATGCAATGGAGACCCTGATAATGCAGTAAATGCTTATAATTTCATGAAAGGAAAGGACGGCTGCGGCAACACTTTAATAAATTGGGTAACAGGTCAGCCAACTAAATTCAGATACAGCGGTAACGCCTGTCTAAGAACAGGCTGGTATGATAGTTCATTCGGTCAAAACAGATATATACAGAATTCCGGTCCATTTAGAATGCAATCCGGAGATACACAAGTGGTCGTTTTAAGCTTTATGATTACACGAAACGGCGGAAACAATTTCCAGAATGTGTGCGCGCTGCAATCGATATCAGACTCAGCTCTTAAATATTATTACAACGATTTCCAAACTTGCGTGCCCATTGGAATTGAACCGATAAGCACTGAAATTCCAAAAAGGTTTGAACTGTTCCAGAATTATCCAAATCCGTTCAATCCAATGACAAAGCTCAAATTCCAAATGCCAAAATCCGGTTTCACTAAACTTGCCATTTTTGATGTTACCGGAAAAGAAATATCCATTCTTGTTAACGAAAATCTCAAACCCGGCATTTACGAAATTGACTGGAACGCTGAAAACATACCAAGCGGTGTGTATTTTTATTCATTAATTACAAATGAATTTACTCAAACAAAGAAGATAGTAGTGCTGAAATAACCGGTTGTTTCATAAATTTTTACATTTAAATTGATGTAACTCCGTTATATTTTGGGCTTTAAATTATGAAAATTCAATGAATTCAGCCCAAAATCAGCCGCAAGTAACAAAAAGCAATTATATCGGAATTTTCCTGGTAGCTCTTTCAACCTTAATGTATGAAATACTGCTTACGCGTATTTTCAGTGTAACCATGGGCTACCATTTTGCGTTTATGGCTGTATCACTGGCTATGTTCGGTATGACAGTTGGAGCTATAATAGTATATATCTTCCCGCATAAATTCCCCCAGGAAAAAATAAACTCAATTCTAACTAAACAGGCGCTGTACTTCAGCCTGGCTACTCTGCTGAGTTTTCTTATACATTTGTTCATTCCGTTTATACACGGAATGTCTTTATTCGGTATGGCTGTTACCGCTTTCACTTACGCGGAAATTTCAGTACCGTTCGTGTTCAGCGGTATTTGTATATCGCTGCTTCTTACCAGGTTTCCTAAATCAGTAAATAAGCTTTACGCTGCTGATCTCATCGGCGCGTCATTGGGTTGTATACTGGTCGTTATTGTGCTTAATGTTTCCGGCGGACCCACCGGTGTATTTATTACAGCGCTTTTTTCAGCTGCAGCCGCGTATTCATTTAACAGAAATTCAGAATTAAAAACTTCCCTGGGGAAAGGAATTGCTGTTTTCTCTCTTGTGATTCTTGTCTTCGCGGTATTCCATACTGTGTTAGTGCAGAAACATGAACCGCTGCTCAGATTATTCTGGGTTCGCGGCGAGTGGGCTGAAAAGCCTTTATATGAAAAATGGAATTCATTCAGCCGTGTGAGCATAGATGGTGACTCAACCAAATATGAAACACCCTTTGGCTGGGGCTTAAGTAACAAGTATGACCGCTCCCGCAAAATAAGGCAGCTTATGCTGAATATTGATGCGCACTCAACAACAGTGTTGTCACACTTTAACGGCGATACTTCGGAGCTCTCTCATCTTAAGTATGATGTTTCTAATTTAGCACAATATTTAAGACCGCAGGGCGATATTATGATTATCGGCAGCGGCGCGGGGCGCGATGTGCTTTCTTCGCTTGCATTCGGGCAGAAGAATATACTTGGCATAGAGATAAATAAGGATATGATAAGCGCCATCAATAATGATTTTGGTAATTTTACGGGGCACCTGGATAAATACCCGAATGTTGAGTTTGTTGGCGATGAAGCGCGCAGTTATATTCAGAGAATGGACACCTCAAGGAAGTTTGATATTATACAGGTCTCGGTAATTGATAACTGGTCAGCAGCGGCATCAGGTGCATTTGTACTCACCGAAAACGCGTTGTATACCACAGAAACCTGGAAGCTGCTCTTCAGCAGGCTAAAGCCGGACGGCATACTGACAGTTACAAGGTTTTACCGCGCCAAGCCTATTGAGCATTACAGGCTTATGAACATTACTGCTGATGCGCTTATAGAATCAGGCATAAAGGATATACGCAGCCACGTAATGCTTATAAAATGCCAGCAGCAGGAAAGAATTGAAGACAGAAGCGGGACCGGTACACTGCTAATAAGCAGATCTCCCTTCAGCAGTAAAGATATGAACATGGTCGATAGCCTTTGCAGAACTTTTGAGTTTGAAGATATAATATCTCCACAGCATGCAGCTGACTCTGTTTTTGTAAAGCTTACCAATGAAAACTTAAGGGGTGATCTTAATAAAAATTTCCCGTTAGATATTACATCACCAAGTGACGATAAACCGTTCTTTTTCCATTACATGAATTTTACCGACCTGCCAAATACGCAGATGTGGAACACCTGGGATATGGGTTTTAACGCCAAAGCTATATTTATATTGCTTACGCTTGCGGGAACAATGTCGGTATTATCATTTTTGTGTATAGTTATTCCTCTGAAACTAACAGCTAAAAAAGTAAAACTCAAAGGAACATCAGGATTTTTTATATTTTTCATTGCAATCGGGCTTGGTTTTATGCTTATTGAAATATCGCAGATACAGAGGCTGAATATATTCCTGGGTCACCCCACGTACAGCCTTGCGGCTGCATTGTTTACAATGCTTTTATCAAGCGGAATAGGAAGTTATTTCAGCGGGGCTGATAAGCATAATTTTGCTTCTGGCAGCAAGCTAAGATTTATTTTTTTGATAATAACGTTGATTTTATTCGGGATATTTACTCCATATATAATACATGCATTCAGAGAGCAATCCACTGAAATACGAGTTCTTGTATCAGTTCTCACACTCTTTCCTATGGGGCTTTTTCTGGGAATGGCATTCCCTGCCGGTATTAAATTAGCCGGAGAAAAAGCTCCCGGCATTACACCATGGCTTTGGGGTATTAACGGTGTTATGAGCGTTCTTGCAACAGTCATATCCATAATTATAGCTATGAATTACGGTATATCAGTATCTTACTGGACAGGGGCTGTTTGTTATTTGGCAGCGTTTGCTGCGTTAATTTCCTTCACCCGGAAGACAACATAAAAGTTACGAAGTGTATGATATAAAAAAGACCTGCTTGAATCAAGCAGGTCTTTTTTATTTAATAAATTTTTCTATTTTCCGGGCGGTTTAGGTGCCGGTGGTATAAAATCTGATCTCTTTTTCATTAACTGAGTTGCAAGAGCCGCAAATAGCCTGAATAACTGGTTGTTGCCGCTTACCTGTGTAATATAAGAAGGAACACCGTTTGGATCTGTGACAGGCTCTTTATAAAGATTTATTACGGTCGGCTGACCTGTAGTTGTATTAACAGTAATAGTATAAACAGGCACAGGGAAAGTTGTAATAACAGTATCCTTAAAATCATCGGTGTTGAAATTTGCAAGTATATTCAAAAACCCTTCCATTACAGAAGATGAAACTGAATCGCTGCCAATTACCCATTTATTATCACCTGATTTTGATACTGTCATATCAACATTATTCGAGTCAGTTGATTTAAATGTTATGCTGCTGATTGAAAAGGGCTGTATTGAAAACATGAATTTATTTCTGAAATCTTTTGATGTTTTATTAAATAATGCTGCTGTAAGATTTGAAGCCAGCAATATCCTGTTCTCTTCTGGTTTTTTTATATAAGAATTATCATTTGCCTGGGATTTCCCGAGAATAAATGTCCCAAGAGGCTTGCCTTCCTGGTAAGTAGTGACCTTTGAATTATTCACAGAATCAAGATATCCGCTGAATTTTGCCGGGTTCTCAGATGCTACGCTTTCGACTGTAAAGTTTTTAAGGTCACTCAGCAAAAGATATACATTGGTTGTATCAGCCGGGTATTCTATTGGTTTGGTAAGTTTCCACTGGTTGTTAACTTTTTCAAGCACAATTGTTTCGCTGTTCTTAACTATTTCTATTTTATCTATCTTTGATGAATCAGCAACAAACAGCTTTGCATCAATTTTTTCAGTCGTAACTTTCTCGCTTGACCTGAAGAAAAGGAAATATAGAGCGATCAGGACAGCGAATACTGCAAGTAAAATTTTAATTGTTTTATTCATAAACTGCTTTTGTTATAACTTAACTTATTTTCTTATATACTTTAATTAATCCCGGATGTTCTCCGGAAGTTTCAGCTTCTTGCTGCTTTTTTCTTTCTCCATCTCATCAACCCGTAAAGCAGTACCAGCACCGGTGGACCGGCAAGCATTCCGTATTTCACAATTGTTTTTGTGCTGTCTTCAATTGAATCAAGAGGCTTTGGATTAGAATCTTTCATCCTGATGGCTGAGAGACCAGCATCATCACTCATGTAATCTATCATATTAGCGAAGAACAAAAGGCTTTCATCCGGACCGCGGAAATCATCCTGAGGGAAATCTCCGTTGCCAATAACAATAATTTTCCCTGCCGGGCTTTCCGGTTTTACGCTTGTTGGAACGGGTGATGAACCGGCTGATGTATCGGCAGGAATTGTTTTACCGTTATAAAAACTTTTGAAAACACCTTCATAAATTGCACCAACACTCAGGTCCTTTGCCTTAAACATTGTATCGGGCAGCATTTGACCTGATGCCTGTACTATTGCAAATTCATTTGCAACGCCGGTTTTAGGTGAAGTAGTTAAAAGCGGTAATGCTTTTATTCCTTTTGTACCTGCAAAATTCAGATCAATATCACTTGTAAATCCAAGAAATACCTGTCCAATGTTTGCAAATGAAGGTATATCGCGGTTTATGTTAACAATCTTAGGATAATACGGGAATGGTATCTGGGTATACATCTGCAGCGGACCCTGCTGAACAGGAACCTGAACAAATGCGCACTCTTTATCAGTTATTATAGTATTGTTCAGCTTAGCACCATAATTTTCAAGTAGGTCCTCAAGTCCGGTATTTGTAACCTGGGCTATCTGGAATTGCTGCTGCGAAGCTACATTTACCCTGCTTAACATAAAAACAACTTTACCGCCGTTCATTATGTACTGGTCAATTGCAAATTTCACATTTTCAGGAACAACCGGGGGAGGTGTCTGCTGCATTCCCATTTGCTGCTGCTGCTGCGGAGCTTTTGGTGAAAACACTATAAGTGTTTTAATATCTGCAGGTATTGGATTGTTCTTCGAAGCATCAACATTTGTAACATTATAGAACTTTGTTAAGTACTGGTTAACCTTGCTTATCTTTTCAACACCGGGCATATCATTACCAGATAAAACACCTATCTTTTTAAGTTCAGGCTGTGTGAGCCTGTTGATAACCCCTGTAATTTCGTACTCAAGATTTTCAGTGCTTCCAATGAAAGGAATAGCTTCCTGTTTACCGCCGAACAAAAGTACCATACCCATATATGCCTTCAGCGCTTCAGCGCGGTCATTCTTTACTGTTTGCACCTGCACGGGCTGAATACCGTATTTCTGTGCTTCCTTTTCAAGCTCATCCTGGTCACTTGGACTGATAATCTCATATGTTATCTTTCCGTCCGAAGCATTACGGTAATCATCAAGAAGCTCCTGTAAATACCTGCGGTTATTGTTGTAAGGTGCAGGAAGATTATCGGTAAAATATGCCTTTACAACAAGCTTATCATCCAGCTTGGTAACAATGGATTTACTTGCATCAGAAAGTGTGTAGATCTTGTTTGGAGTAAGATCCCAGCGGAAAAATACCTTTACAGCAATTACATTCAGAACTATAAGGATACCAGCTACAAGCAAAACACTAATTATAGCCTGGCGCCTCCTGGATTCAGTTTTCTTTTTCCTGCTGGTAAGTCTTTCGTCCTGCTCAATTTCTTCGGAAGACTCTTCGGTTACTTCCTCTTCATTCTGCAATTCGTCTTTATTTTCTAATTCTTCTGCCATATGTGTATATTAAAATGCTTTTTATTTATTTTTAATTAACCTGATTTACCGCTTTGAAAAAGTAACAATTACCACTTTCTGCTTTCAAGTGATACTTTTGTTAAAAATATAGTAAAAAATATCATTGAGAAGTAATAAATAAGAACACGTGAATCGATCACTCCTCTTGAAATATTGCTCAAATGATAGTCTGTTGTCAGGTATTCAAAGAATGAAACCACTGAGGTCGGGAACACTATTAAAAGTTTACCGAAAAGGAAGAAAAACAGACAGATAAGAACACTTACAATAAAAGCTATGATCTGGTTTTCTGTAAGTGATGATACAAATACACCAATACCTATAAAAAACGCGCTCATTAATATGTAACCTAACAGACTGGTTAAGAAGGGCCAGAAAGAAATAGGTCCTATCATTTTAATTATTATGAAATATAAAATTGTTGGAGAAAGTGTTATAACTATTAATGTAAGCGCTGAAAGATACTTTCCTAAAATAAGCTCAATATCAGTAATAGGTTTTGTTAAAAGAAGTTCTAAAGTACCCTGTTTTTTTTCTTCAGAAAAGCTTCGCATTGTAATTGCCGGAATGAAGACCACGAACAAAACAAGCTGAATAAAAAAGCTTCCGAAGAATTCACGCATTGAAGCGATATTTATCTGGAAGAAGCTCATCGTAAACAGGAATCCGGAAATAGCCATGAATACTATCATAACAATGTATGCTATCGGTGAATTAAAGTACGATTTAAGCTCTTTTGTAAAAATTGTTTTTATATTCTGTGTATTCATATTATTACTTTGTTAACTCCCTGAATATATCTTCTAATGATGAATGTTTTGCCTGCATTGAAAGTACCATTGCTTTCTGCTGCATAACTTTGTTTGAAATTACTTCTCTGAGATCTGTACCATGCTCACCGTAAATATTAAACAGGAATGAGTCTCCGTTATCTTTTACAAATTCAACTTTATTAACACTGCGTATTTCTTTTAGCGCGCCTGAAAGAGCGTTCTTATCGCAGTTATTTTTCACTTCCAGCGTTACAAGGCTCTGCCCTTTTGATTTTGCCTGAAGCTCTTCAGGGGTGCCGTTTGCGACAATTTTGCCTTTATTAATAATTATTACCCTGTTACATGTAGCTGTAACTTCCGAAAGGATGTGTGTTGAAAGTACCACTGTTTTTTCTTTGCCAAGCTTTTTGATAAGATTCCTTATCTCGATGATCTGGTTCGGATCAAGACCTGAAGTCGGTTCATCAAGTATAAGTACATCAGGGTTATTGATCATAGCCTGTGCAAGACCAACACGCTGCTTAAAACCTTTGGAGAGTGTTCCGATATCTTTTTTACGCACTGAATCAAGTCCGCAAACCCTTATCATCTCTTCGCGCCTTTTTTTGATCTCACCGGCGGGAATACCATCGAGCTTAGCTACAAAATCGAGGTAATCAACAGGGTTCATATCATAATAAAGCGGATTCAGCTCAGGCAGGTAACCAAGTTTCTTGCGTACTTCAAGTGATTTATCTTCGACATCGAAGCCGTCAACCTCTATTGATCCGGATGTTGGCGGAAGATATGTAGTAATAATCTTCATTGTAGTTGATTTGCCGGCACCATTAGGTCCCAGAAATCCAAGGATCTCTCCTTTTTTTGCTTCGAACGAAATATTATCTACGGCAAGATAATCACCGTAGTATTTCGTTAAATTGCTTACTTTTATTGACATAATTATAGATTTAGAACTTAATTCAATTAAAAAATCATTAGAATCTTATTTCATTTTAAATAGGCTTTTTCTTCAAAAAAGGCGAAAAAACCATATATTGGTGGCTGGGTAAGCACAATTATAAAGAAATTATAGGTGTGAAAAAAGGGATAAGTTCGGTATAATTTGAGAAATACACTATATTGCCTGAAAAAGTGAACAATAAGTAAGGCACTTATAAAATTCTGAAATAGTATTTGAAATATTGTGACTAAACAACTATTTTATCAATACCATTTTCCTTGTTTGAGAGAAACTCCCGGTTATTAACTGATAAAAATACACTCCGCTTGCCAGATCTTCTCCGTCAAACTCTATACTATATATACCGGCTTTCAGATTACCCAATGGATAGTTTCTTACTTCCCCTCCTGTAACATCGTAGATATGAATATTCACGCCATCTGACTGAGAACTCACGGGAATTGAAAATTTTATCTTTGTAACCGGATTGAACGGGTTTGGATAATTTTGGTATAATCTGAATTCATCAGGTATAGTATTGCTGATCGGTTCAATCCCAATTGGCTCACCGCCGCCATTTGTCGTTTTGATGATTGTGCCATAATGCCCAGCAGCATAACCCGTTTCAGAACCCGTAAAAAAAACCGAGTTTAATGTATTACTTGTTCTTGAGTTAAGAGAAAACCAGTTTAATCCACTGTTAGTAGTTTTATATATCAATCCATGTGCTTCATAATCCACGCCAACAAAGTATCCTCTTAATGAATCTACAAAAAATAAGTCATTTAAATTATACAGATCCTCATTTTCAAAAACTGTATTCCATGTATTACCGCTATCAGTGGATCTTACTACAAAACCGTAATCTCCGCAGGCAAACCCATAATTATTCACAAATTTTATTGAACTAAAACTACTGTATCCAGAAGCGACCTCTATCCAATTATTGCCTGAATCAGAAGATTTGTATATTATTCCACCATCAGAAGCAGTAAAGATTGTACTACTGTCTTTTATTGCAAAATCAATAATAGCATGAGGCAAAACTGATGGTGAAAACCAATTGTCACCATTATTGGTAGTCTTCAAAAATAAACCGTTATTGCCTGATACAAATCCTGTATTATAATTTAGAAATCTAATTTTGTATAAATTGCGCAAGGCAAAATACAAAGAAGTCCAGTTAAGGCCAAAGTTAGTAGATTTATATATTTTACTGTTTTGACCAATTGCAAAAATTTCATTCTCGTTCTTTAAAAATGCATCTTCCAAAACTGTACTGGCATCAACACTTCTTTCAACCCAGTTTAAACCAGCATTTGTTGTAAGCAGCAAGGACCCGTTACTAGTACTCGCGGCACCTATAAGTTCATTATAAAAATTAATTGAATTAATTGAATATTGATTACCTAATGTATTACTGGTCCAGTTAATTCCTTTGTTAGTAGATTTTATTAATGAACCTCCCATACCAGATACAATTGCAGAATTTACATTCAAAATAGTTGAGGAGTGAAACAATATATTACTACTTGTATAAGTTACCGTCCAATTTAAACCGCTATTACTGGAAAAATATATCCTCCCGTTTCCTGCTGCAATCAAATTTGTGGAATCGAATTTGTTTAGCGTATAGATCGTCCCTAGAAACAAATTCATATTCGCCCAACTATTACCGGAATTTGTTGTTTTTAAAACAACTGATGAACCCATAATATACCCAGTATGACTATTTATGAAACAAATTGACCATAAGTAATTTGAGACAACACTTGAATTATTCCACTCTAATCCAGAATTAGTAGTTCTCAAAATAAATCCGTTTTCCCCAATCACAAAACCAGTAAGATTATCATTAAAATATACTTTGGTAAGGTATCCGTTTGTTCCTAGATTAATAGTTTGCCAATTTAGTCCAGCGTTAGTAGTCCTCGCAAATGAACCTCCAGCACCACAAACATAACCAGTATTTCCATCTATGAAACTTATACTTCTTAGATCTTGACCATTTAATATGTGTGAAAGCGCCCAATTTTCGCCCCCTGTGGTTGTTCTGAGAAAAGTACCATTTAATCCTATTGCCATACCTGTGTTTTGGTTAATGAAGTATATAGAAAATAGTAGGTCACTACTGTTTGTATACTTTCTTACGAATGAAGTACCTGCATCGGTTGTGTTTAATATTGTTCCATAGCCTCCGCAAATGTAACCGGTATTTTGGTCAAAAAAATATGAACCATTTAGCGAATTCCCCTGCGGCAATGGATTTTGCCAAAACCAGCCCTGCTGGGCATCAATACTTATTGTAGCTATGGATAGAAGGAGAAAGGTGTATACTAATTTTTTCATAACAAGGTGAAATAAATTATTAAAACATAATAAAATTAATCCCCCTAAGCAATGCTATTCTAAGAAATTTTTAATTACGGGAAATTACGTGTTTATAAAAAAATAATCTTTGTATTTTACTGAATATGAATGATCTGACTGAAAATATTAGACATATTTGCCAGAACTGCGGGGCGGACCTGAATGGCAATTATTGTGTTAATTGCGGTCAAAGCGGCAAAGCTGCCTTTGATAAATCGGTGTTTGCGATTATTGCTCATTTTTTTGAAGAATTATTCACCTGGGATTCCCGCTTTTTCCAGTCTATAAAATACCTGTTCTTAAAGCCAGGATTCCTCACGCATGAATACATTTCAGGGCGGCATAAACGATACATCTCACCTTTAAAAATGTTCCTGTTCTCCTCCTTTATTTTGTTTTTCATTATGATAAAAAGCGACCCCGACCAGTACAAGTCACTTGTAACCGAAGGCGGTGAAGATAATTTTATGAAGGAATTAATACTTGATGAAGAAAGCAACAGCAGTAAATCACATGATCTTTTTATAGAAGAATTCAACAATAAGTTCAATGATAATATCACACTTTACATATTTTTCATTATGCTGGTATTTTCGGTATTGCTGAAGATCGTCTACCTCCCGAAAAAATATTTCTACTCAGAGCATGTTGTTTTCACACTTCACTTCTTTACATTTACTCTTTGGTGTTATTTGATGGGGTTTATTTGCCAGGGTTTGGGTGAAGTTTTCGTTTTTTTCTGGTGGTATTTTGTTCCCGGGTTCTACCTGTTGATAGCGGTTCGGAAAGTATATCATAAAACGCTTTGGAAAGCAATTATTGTCAGCATGTTCTTAACGTTTTCTTACTGGCTGCTGGTAACCGGATGGATATTCGGAACTATTTTTCTAAGTGCGGTAAGGGCTTCTTAGTGTTACCTGTCGAAAATAAAAAAAGCGGCTGTAAGCCGCTTCAATAGAAAAAAAATAATATTTATAATTAGTTTTCTTATTTGATCATAAGCATTTTTTTAGTGTCTGTAAAATTCCCTGCATCCAGCCTGTAATAATAAACACCCGTACTTAAATTATCTCCGCTAAACGATACCTCATAACTGCCTGTCGTTTTGAATTCATTCACAGGCACAGCTACTTCTCTGCCCAATACATCATAGACCGAGAGTCTCACACTGGTATTTTCTGCAAGTGAGTATTTGATAAGTGTTGACGGATTGAACGGATTTGGATAATTCTGTTCGAGTGAAAAAGCATTGGGTACATTGTTATTATTGGTAACTCCCGTTAATATGTTCAGTGTATCGGTAAGTTTTATCACGTTGCCGTTTGATGAAACAGCATAGCCATAAACAATCATTCCGGTCTGCATAAAATCAAAATGCGTTAAATTTGTCACTCCCGGTGTTGGCGTTGTAACCCAGGTAGAACCATTGTCAGTGCTTCTTTTTATGCCGCCGTTCTGACCTAATATATAAATAACCGGTGTCTGCGGTACCCATACTAAATAACATGTACCTGTCACGCCGCTTCCAATATCTACACTGCTCCATGATAAACCGCCGTCTGTGGTTCTTGATATCATAGGAAGTGAAGTTGATGTTGCGGCTACTCCGTATAGTTTGTTTGAATGAAATGCTATTGCTGAAGTATAGTTACCTGAAACACTTATCTGCTGTGTTGACCACGAGGTAGAATTATTTGTTGTTAACCTGATCCTCGCAGCTCCATTATTTAAACCAAAGCCGTAAAAATCGTTATCAACAATCATAAGTGAATTCTGTGCATTGGATACTCCGGTAACACCTGCGCTTAGTTCAACCCAATTGTTGCCGGAATTAGAACTTCTGTAAACCTTTTCAGCAATTGCCAGAGCGAACAGATTTCCGTTGATTTTTGTAAATGCCAGTCCGGTGAAATGACCGTTATTTGACCCGGTGGTTAAAATTGAAGTCCAGTTTACGCCTGCATTAGTAGTTTTATACAGATTAGCGTTACCGTTTACATAACCCTCACCAACAAATGCAAGATTATCATTAATTGCCCAAACACAATATATTTCGTTTGCAATTCCGCCAACAGGAACCGTAAGCCAGTTTAAACCCCCATTGGTTGTCCTGAATACTTTCGGTGAATTCAGGCTTCCATCAGCAATGTAGGCTGAATTTATGCCGCATACACTGATGCTTGGCCTTGTACCGGGATTGGTTATATTTCCTGCAGGTACCCAGCTTTGAGAATATAAGTTAAGGGAAAAAGTAATTAATATTGAAAAAAATAGAAATTTCATCGTTTCTAAACCCCCTTTCATATTAAAAATAGTTAACTATATCTTTGATGCATATAGCTTTTTCAGGGTATATGTATTTAAATGAAATAGTTGCCAGATTTCATTAAAAAAGCCACCCAATTCAAATTGAGTGGCTCAAAAAAGCGAAGTTTATGTATTTGTCATTTAATTAATACCATTTTCCTGGTTAGAGCGAAGTCACCGGATATTATAGTATAGAAATATATTCCGCTTGAAAATACAGATGCATCCCAATCTGCTTCATATATCCCGGCTTGCATAGGGTTATTTACAAGTTCGGTTACTTCCCTTCCGGTTGCATCAAATATTTTCAGTACAACAATCCCCGAAACGGGAATGCTGAATTTGAATTTTGTAACCGGGTTAAACGGGTTTGGATAGTTCTGCTCAAGATTGAAAGAACTGGGAACTTCTGTCGAAATTGAACTTATGCCAATTGGTGTACCGCCAAAACTGCTATTATAAAACGATTTAGCATTATCAGATTTACTTAATGTAACCCCCACAGCATTGTTATTATTGACACCTCTTGAAACCACTGAACCTGTAACCAAAAATTGTTCACTGCCTGAGTTCATTGAGAACGGTCCGCAGTTCAGCAATTGTCTTTTATCATCCTGAACGCTGTCAAACCACCCTGTTCTGAACTCGGCACTCCCATTATATTTATATTGAGAAGGACCGCCTGTTGTCCAGTTTATCATCGTATTACCGCAACCATCTTTTCCCCTCATAAAGTTGTAAGCATTAACCGCGTTATTCGGGTCACCAAGGCAGCTGCCACCGCCGTTAACAAAAACGTTGTAGCCGCTCATACCTGTTGATCTGTAACCAACAAAATTTCCATATGGAAGTCTGGCTGTATCATTATTATTTCCTGTAAACCGTAATGGCGACTGTAATATCCTGTAAACAAGTGCGGGTGGTGCTGTGCCATATTCAGGATCATCATTATCAAAATTGTAAATAAATCCCGCCCCTCTAACAGAATCACATCCGGCTGCATCATCACTTCCTGAACCTATATCGCCATCATCAACCAGCGAAACATATACACTATCCCAGTTTTGGCTGCTTCTGTTCAATATTCTGTATTGAGTAAAGATCATATCCAAATAATTGCTCTGCAAAAAAGCAAAGGAAATTTGCTGAATTTCAACACCAAGTGGAAGTGTACCACCGGGTAAACTTAATTCTGAAGCGTGAATACTATTGGTGCAATTTTTATAATCCATATATATTGTAAAAACTATTTCATCGGGTCTTGCGGTAGTATGCCAAATACCGGGCCTGTCACCATTGAAAGAAGGCTGGTAACCCGGTGTTCCGTTGACTTCAACATAAGGCGCTCCAAGGTTAACCGGCCAGCTTGCCCAAGAATCATAAGTAATAACATATGTTCTGCCGCCGGCAATTTTTGAAGTAGATCCGCCGTTTACATATGAAGGGTCCACCATATTTATTATATAGGGTTTATATTGCGGATCATTGCATACACCAGAACCGGGAACATTGCCAATTACCGGAATATTTCCGGGTGAATAATGAGAACTGTAAAGTGCAGCTGCAAGGCGAAGTTCACGTGAAGTACCTACTTTAGCTCCTATCCACAAACCTGCAGCGTAATCCATTGTAAGTCTTTGTGCAGCAGCAACAGGCCAGATAAAACCGGCCGAACCGCCTGTAAATGTATACCTGTCATAACTCAATATACCATCATTACTGATGGCTACATTTATATTATTAGCCTGAAGAAAGTATGTTGATACCGGTGCAGCAGGTAAAACAGGATAAAAATTTTCAGGGATATCTGAAAATGAAGTTAAGGTAAAGAAATGAAAAAGAGATAAAAATATTACAGTTTTTTTCATAGTTATGGGAAAAAGGTTTATGAAATAGAAACTTACAGCACTAATATAATTATATTATTTAAATAATATCATAGATTTAGTTTGTGTAAATTCACCTATATTCAGCTGATAAAAATATACGCCGCTTGGCATATTTTCGGCATTCCAGTTGATTTCATAAATACCGGGCTTCATTTCTTCATTTACGAGAGTCGAAATTTCTTTGCCGGAAACATCGTAAATTCTAAGTGAGACAACCCCCCGGGTCGTCTCTGCAGAAGCCGGAATTTGAAATCGAATTTTTGTTTCCGGGTTAAACGGATTCGGATAATTCTGTTCAAGTAAAAATTTCTCTGGAGTCTCACTGCTTACCGGCTCAATGAAAGTTATTCCGCCATTGGTAGTCTTAAGTATCTTACCTGACCAAGACGAAATATATCCGGTATTGGCATTTGTGAACCAGACGTCAGTCAATATTTCATTCAGAGGTGAGGTTTGCCCGAACCAGTTCTCTCCCCCATCGGTAGTCCTTACGATTGCCCCGGCATTTCCGCAGGCGTAGCCTGTTTGGGCATCAATGAATTTCACTCCGAATAATGACTGCGTTGTACCTGAGTTCATTACATTCCATGTAGCACCGCTGTTAGTGGTTTTAACTATTCTGCCTGCATCAGAAACATACAGACCAAGGTTTTCGTTGAAGAAATATATTTCCCTGAAATTTTCAAACCCGCTTATGAACGGCGCGTTCATGTTTGCCCAGCTTGCACCCTGGTCAGTAGTTTTAAGTGCAATAGCATAACCCGATATAAATCCGGTATTTTCATTTATGAAATAAATCGAATTCAGTGATGTTTGCGTTGGTGATGTAACATTTACCCAGTTAACACCCGCATTAGTGGTTTTCATAATTCTACCTGTGGAGCCTGATGTAAATCCGGTTAAGGAGTTTACAAAACACAATCCCCACAACTGCAATGTTGGTTCTGAATTGACCGTGACCCAGTTAATTCCGCCGTTCACAGTTCTGATAATTATTCCGTCATTCCCGCTCATGTAAACAGTATCAGGATGCTGGATCCATATTGCCATAAACCTCATTGAAGTGTAACCTGAATTCTGGTCAAACCAGTTGGACCCCGCATTGGTGGTTTTATGAATATTGAAATTTGAACCATTGTAGAGCGGAGCAGTTGTATAACCTGTATTCTGATCATAAAATCTCACTGTCTGCAGTGACTGCGCCGGGCTGAATGTAGTTTGAACAAACCATCCCTGCGAATAAGTGAAAAAGGGAATTAAAAGTATAAGAATAATTTTTTTCATGATCTTTATTTTATTAATAACATCTTTTTGGTTTCTTTAAAATCATCTGACGTTAATGTGTAAAAATAAACTCCGCTGGAATATGCCGATGCATCCCATTCATATTCATACGTGCCGGGATTCAGTTCTTCATTCACGGGTACCGCTATAACTTTACCCGTAATATCAAATATGGCCAGCGTGGTTAACCCGGACTTCGGCAACCGGAAATTCAGCTTTGTCACCGGATTAAAAGGATTCGGATAATTCTGGCTCAAGCTGAATTTACCTGGGATCCCGTTTCCTGTTTGCTGTATACCATTGTATGGCTCAATTGTTATATAACATGTTCTTACCAATGTATCATTCCCAAAAGAGTTTGAAGCTATTAAGGTGACCGGGTAAGTCCCTCCGGCCAGGTACATAATAACACCAGGATTCTGCTGCGTTGAGCTTGGAGTACTTGAGCCTGGAAACAGCCAAAGCCATGATGTTGGATTGTAAGATGATTGATCCGTAAATGAAATTGTATCAAATACTGTTCCATTGGTTTTACTTGCTTTAAAATCCGCAACAGGCTTGATATTGTAATTTGTTTTGTAGGCTTTTATTTCCGTTCCCGCGCCGGCCGCAATAAAAATACCGTTTTGTCCCAGGTTTGAGCCGCTGTAATAATTATACGGAACATTCAGTGTCCACTTAACAGTTTGCAGATTTGGCGTGAACGCAACATATCTTCCGTTTCCCGTTTCGCCGGTAGTTACAATAATTGTTGAATCAGCCCCGGCCGACATGTACGCAAGCGGCGTTCTTGTTTGTGCGGAATCAAGGATATTTCCGTTTGCAGGATCCAACCGGTATATATTACTATTTGCAAACTGTGATGGATCATTGATATTTGACGCGTACAGCGAACCATCTCTGCCAACTCCTTTTACAACATAACCGGGTGTGTGACTCCACAGCTGAACAAACGAGGTACCATTATCCTGAAATGCATAAAGAGCGCCACCATCACGGCAAATGTATATTGTGCCACCAGGACCGATACAAAGATCATTTTCCTGGTCGCCGTCTCCGGGCAGGTCAGCTGATGTATATTTGGTTACACCGGAATTTACATCTATAGCAATAAGTTTTTTTGGTGTAACTACCGAGCCCGTCCAGTGATAATAAGTATTTCCGTAAATACAAAATCCCCCATCGGGTCCGACTGGAATGATATAATTGTTAGTCCACCGGGCAACGCCGGTATTTTTGTTTATCCTTCTTCCTTTATCAATAGGATCGCCATCGCATGCAAAAAGTAATCCCGTATTTCCCGGGAACATATCAGAAGCAATTTGCCATTTTACCGAACCATCGCTTATATTAAGCGCATACAAAATAGCAGAATTATAATCATGCGCGTATACAGCATCTTCAGTGAAGCCGACAGCGTACATACGTGAAGTTGAATTTATCATCTTTTCCCAAATAAGGGCGCCGGTATTGATATTCCTCAGTTCAATTTTGCCCGTGTAAGGTGATAGCACTATGCGCGATGTAACAAACTTATCGCCATATGAATAAATTGAATTACCCCAGGCGGTATTATTTGTACTGTTAACGGTCCAATAAGCGCTTGACACAGAATTTGGTCCTGTAATTTCACTAAGTCCGCTTCGCTGCATATTGCCGCCTGTTGTAAACCAGTTCTGTGAAAATGCTGTTTGTGTAAGGAATAAAAGTGCCGTAGAAATCAGTATCAGAGTTCTCATATTAAAGAAGTTTAGATATCCAATAATATCAATGTTTTTAGAATAATTCTATTATATAATTAATACTTCAAAAATTAAGAAGCCTTTTACTGTTTACAGTAAAAGGCTTTAAAAAACATGTGCTTGCCGGAATTACTTTAGTAGAACCATTTTCTTTGTATCTGTATATACACCGCTGTTATCAATTGCTTCCATGGTATAAAAGTAAACCCCAGAGGCAAGTTTTGAACCGTCAAACAGTACTTCGTAACTTCCGGCTTTCCTGAATTCAGTTACCTTATATACTTCCCTTCCTGTAACATCAAAAATCCTTATGTTAACACTGCTTTCATGCGGAATATAATATTTAATAACAGTTGAAGGGTTAAACGGGTTTGGATAATTCTGCCTGAGATTAAAACTGCGCAGCATGGATGATTGGTTCTCAATCCCGATCACAGTTGAAGTATAACAGCTGTTATAAAACTCCCTTAGTTCGGCCGCATATAACCTTAATTCTGTAATGCTGTTCAGGTATGAAGTACCAAGAGCAATTACCTGTGCAGTTACAATTACCTGCGTATCGCCCGGGTTAAGATCAACCGGACCCGTGGTAACATACATCCTGTAATCCTCAGCATCAGCGGCATTCCAGCCTGTTTGCGTAACAGGGTCACCCGAATACGGAAGAGTCGTAATAAAACCCTCCGGATGAAAAATTGGTGAACCATCGGTATGTAAGCCTTTTAGCAGATTATAACTTTGCTCTGTGTCCTCAGGATCATGGAAATAAGGATTGGCATTAACTGCAAAATTAAACACACTCATTCCAAGATCCCTGTATCGGTTCATTGAAACCCGGGTTTTATTTCTGCAAAAATGAACTGTATCATTTACATTGCCTGTAAACAAATACGCTCCTTTTAACATAACAAATCCAACAGCGGGAACAGCAATACCATAAACAGGATCATTGTTAGTTCCGTTATAAGTGTAGCCCAATCCTAGCGCGGAGTCACATCCAACCATGTCATCAAAGGACTCACCAAGATCATCATCTGACCACATCGTAAAATAAGCATCATGCCACACGCTACTGCTGCGGTTAATTATAGTATATTGTGAGAAGATAACATTGCCAAGCACTCCCGGCACATCTAAAGAAAAATTAAGCTGCTTAACATCTGCTTTAAGAGGGGTTGACCCTCCCCCGTTAATAAAATTTTTATGAGATTCCGGATAGCTATCGGTATATGAATAGAACATAGTCTGGCTGCCAAAATCCAGAGGTTTCCATGAACCGGTTAGAGTATCAAAATATACCGGCGCTCCCTGATCAGAATTACCAAGGAGAGAATTAGGCCATAATTGCCTGTCGGTACCTGCTGAACCCAAATTCATATTATAAATATGGTAATTTGAATCGTTTCTGCCCTGGGGAACAGAACTATTATTTGTGTATCCCGGGTAATATTCATTATCATAAGCCGCAGTTGTAACCCTTGGCACACCGTTTACCAATGCACCTATCCATAAACCGGAGGCATACCTGGCGTGTTTGCCTGAACCCTTAGGCCATTCAAACCCGGGTGATGTTCCGCCTTCTTTTACAACATTAAATCCGCCATCACTTCTGTAAATTGTGCTTATAGTGTTTGCATTCATGTATTTAAGATCAACACCTGCATAATTTCCAACTGATTTAATGATCATACCATTGTTTCCTGCAGCATAACCTGTATTAATATTCTGCATTTCTATCATGTTAATATTATCATTAAAAGGTATGGTCCTGTTAACCCACATTCCGCCATTAATTGATTCTATCATTGTTCCGTTAGCACCGACGGCTATATGATAAAGCATTGTATCCCATGGATTGTTTATGACATATATAGAGCTCAGATTCTGCGTCGTTCCGCTTTGTACTGTTAACCAGTTGTACCCGGAGTTGGTTGTCTTTAATATAGTGCCATTATCTCCTACAACGTGAACAAAACCATTGTTATTCAGATAATATGTTGAAAAAGAAGACAGATTAACTGTCGTTCCGCTTGTTTGCGCAAACCATGTGTTTCCTTCTTCATACGAATGCAGTATTTTTCCTGCATCACCTGCAATAAAAAGATCCATAGGATAAGCAGTTGTAATGTTGTTTAGATTTACGTTTACAGGGCAGGTTTTTTGAATCCAGGAGGAACCTCTGTTAGTACTTTTTAATATCATTCCGCCATTGCCTACTGCTATAACAGAAATTGTATCGAATAGAGGGCAAATGGCATTTAAGTCAGCGTTTGTTCCGCTGTTAACAATTCCCCAGTTATTTCCTAAATTTGTACTTCTCAAAATTGTACCGGCATCCCCCACAATATATGCAACAGAATCACGAAGGAAAATTAAGCAAATGTAATTGAGATCGTTAGTTGTTCCGGAAAATTGGGAGAACCAGTTTATTCCTCCGTTTGTTGTGCGGAGGATCGTTCCGTTATTACCTACAGCCCATGCTTTGGATTCAAATGAGCTAATGCAGTTCAACTGATTTGTTGTTCCGCTGTTTAGCTGAAACCAACCCTGCTGTGAAAATAAAAAAACGGAATTAAAAAGTAAAAGTGCTGCGGTCAATGTTTTTAAGTAGCTCATATAAGATTTTTCAACCGTTAAATTAAGAGAAATTGGTTAAGAAGTGATCTTAAGATCACTTCTTAATTTTTATAAAAAGATTTCAATCTTATTCAAATATAATATTAGCGGTACGCAAATAAAATGATGCACCTCATAAAATAAATGCGAAAAAAATAGAAAATTTACCAAAAACAGATTAATGCGGCTATAAAACAAAAAGCCTGCCACGTTTTAAATGTGACAGGCTTTTGTGAATAGAAATGCTAAACTATTTGATCAACATCATTTTCTTAACATCAGTAAAACTTCCCGTATTAATTCTGTAGAAATAAATTCCGCTCGGATAGTTTACCGCGTTCCATTCGATTAAATGATTTCCTGCAGTTAAATTTCTATTTACCAGTTCTTCAACTAGTTTTCCGTTTATATCGTAAATGCTGATATTCACCAAACCGTTTTCAGGCAACTGAAAACTAATGTTTGTAGAAGGATTAAACGGATTTGGGTAATTCTGCTGCAAAGAATAATTATCCGGTATCTGGTTATTGTTAATTGAAATACCGACAAAACCCACATTAATATTTATGAATCTTTCATGAACCGGAGTTCCGTTTGGTCCGTTACCCTGTACCCTGATATTGTAATTTCCGCTTGGCACACCACCCGAAGTTTTTATTCTTAACCTCAGGGAATCAGGAAAAGTTGTCAGCTTATTTTGCAGAGTATTTGACGTTTTATTCAGCAGGTCAAGAGTAATTGTACCGGTGCCCGGGGGATTTGTAACTGTTGCTGCAAACAATGCCGTATCACTATATAGTTTAACTGCGGGAATACTGACATTCACGAATGCGCTGTCATTTACTCCGTTCATACCAAAAGCATTTGGCTGAACTCTCATTGCAAAATCCGGGAAATATGAACCCATATTTAAAGCGGTCCCGTTCCTGTGATCGCTCCATACACTGTATCCAACTTTGGGATTGTTTGCCATTATTGTAGTATAGTCACCCCTGTAGCAATTTGAATTTGGCGAACACGCCGGACTTGGAAATATAAATGACTGGTTGGTCAGCCTTTGGTTTTGCGCAAATGTAATACCGCCATCAGTTGTGTATGTCGCGTAAATATCCGTGGTAAAGTTCGCAGGGTTTGAACGGTCATCATACCAGTGTATATATAATTTTCCTGTGGTTGCTTCACACCATATTTCAGGGAACCACTGATCGCTTAGTGTTGGATTCGGATTATCGTTAACCCTTATTGCTCCGCTCCATGTTATACCCTGATCAGTTGAGTATCTTAACCATATATCCGGCTTGTTTCCGTTACCCGGCGGATCATTGGAAGCGTATACAAGATACAGCCTTCCCCTGTTGGGGCCGTTGCTGTTATCCATAGCAATTTTCGGATGTGGTGCAGTTCTTGCATTATTAATAGTATGCCTGCCGGCTGAGTTATAGAATCCAACCTGGTTGGCAAACTGCTGTGTTGAGCTTAATGTAAAATTAGCGCCACCGTTGGTGGAACGGTAAAAATTGTAATTTCGCGCCTGGTCACTACCCGTGTTTGTCACATACATAACGCATCCGCCGTTTGTTGTTCCATTGGGTCCAACAGCAATATAAACACCCGGTAACGACTGAGCAGGTGTGAACGTTGTTGTCCACGTAACTCCCGCATCAGTACTTCTGCCAAAAGGTCCGGTGCTTCCTGAACCTGTAATAGCTGCATAAACATAGTTTGCATATGGTCCGGTACCGGTATACTCAGCCGAAACATGATTCCGGTCAATACCATTAACCGAAAGTACCGGAGAGCTCCACGTCTGACCGTTGTTGGTTGAACGGTAAATGTACTGACCGGATACCCCGGAAGCATAGATCAGTACTCCGCTGCCTGTATGTGCTGCCCATGGGTCACAGCATGTCCCTGACTGGTAACCCGGGTTAATAAGATACCAGTTCAATCCGCCGTTTGTTGTGCCCCTGGCATTCTGCGGACTTGCATTAGCTCCAAAGAATAACCACAATGGGTTATTTGGATTTGATGAACCGTACTGCTCGTAATAATCCACGCCAATATCAAAGTTATCAAAATCATTTAAAGTAACAATACTCGGCTGGTGGCTTACATTAGGATTAAAATGAGAAAATGATTCCCTGGTCGGCTGTTCTATATTCGGATTATTATCATCAAAATTATACCCGGGAATATGTGCCTGGAACAATATTATACCGGTTACAGCTATGAAAATAATCAAAAAGAGATTTCTCAGCCCTTTGAAAAAGCGAAAAAATCCATTCATTTGTGATAAATTAATTATTGGAATAAGAGAATATAATAGAAAATGTTCTTATCCTGTATGCTATAATCATTAACTTTTTGTACCCGGAATGGGTTATTTGATCAGGATCATTTTTTTCGTTAAAGTAGCGTAGGATGAACTTAATGAATAAAAATAGATCCCGCTGGAGTATGCTGAAGCATCCCATTGAACTTCATAAGTCCCCGGCTGCAGCTGTTGATTTATCATTAATTCGATCAAGCTTCCGGATGCATCATAAATATTCAGTGTTACAAATCCGAAATCTGCAACCTGAAATTTCAAGTGCGTAACCGGGTTAAATGGATTGGGAAAATTCTGCTCAAGTCTAAATTCAGAAGCAACTTCTGAAATTTGATGAATGCCGATAGGCGGCAATACTATAGTTGTATCATCTTTAACAGAATCAGGATATGCGATGAATTTCAGATTTAAACTATCGGCATAACTTGTTACAAGCATTGCGCCGTAGTTCCCGGTGAACCTTACACGGCTTTCGGGCACAATCGTTGCGAATTCCCGCCAGTCTTTACCTCCAAGTCCGTTGATAAAATATGTCATGCCTGTATTATCAACAAGCCTTTCGTAATTATGTTCATGCCCGCATAATACTACTGTTGCACCCCACTGTTTGAACTTCCAGTTCATATCGGCATTGTTACCATGCTGACCCGATGAGAACGGAGGGTGATGAAAATATACTATTTTAAATCTTGCATTTGATTGCGCAAGTTTATTTTTAAGCCACAACGCCTGCGCAGAAGTTTCTGTGTTGCCATCCGGCTCAATAGGGTCGCTGTTAATCACAAAAAAATGACAATTACCTCTTATATAGTCATAGTATCTTTCATTCCCGGGAAGTACAAAATAATTCAAATAAGTACGCGCGGTATCGCTGTAAAAATCATGATTGCCCAGCGAGGGGAAAAATCTGTTGAATGGTGAGCCTTGTCCAAAATTACCATTATAGGGGAAGATATAGTCGTGGTAAAATTGCCCGATATTTGAATCGATGGTTGAATCCGCGCCGTACTCGTAATTGTTATCTCCAAGGGTAATGATAAAATCGGGATTCCAGCTATGCACCATTTGAGATACTAGCG
This sequence comes from Ignavibacteria bacterium, assembly GCA_030835085.1. Lineage (GTDB taxonomy): Bacteria > Bacteroidota > Ignavibacteria > Tepidaquicellales > OLB5 > OLB5. The sequence goes on along the minus strand of JAUQWQ010000003.1, from coordinate 2,842 downwards.
CTTCGCCATCAGTGTACCACCTGCCATAGTCGCCAATAGCGGCAAACCTGGTTACAGGCTGAGAATATGATGAAGCTAATGATAGAAAAATCAACCAGAATATCAGCAGAAATGATCTTTTCATGATTAAATATACACAAATAACAATTAATGTAAAATAACCCCAAAAAAAAGCCTGCCCCGTTGTTTAGGGCAGGCTAAATGTAAAATATTTAATTTTTTATTTCACCAAAATCATTTTCTTTGTTGATGAAAAGCTTTCAGTGTTCAGTTTATAGAAATACACTCCGCTTGGAAGCATTGATGCATCCATCGTTACATTGTACTCACCTGCTGTAAGATCATTATTCACCAGGTTTTGCACCAATGCTCCCCTGGAATCGAATACAGATAAAGTTACAAAGCCGTTTTTCGGCAAATCAAATTTTATATTTGTCTGAGGATTGAACGGATTTGGATAATTCTGTTCAAGTGAATATACTTCCGGTATATTGTTTCCTGTTTGCGTTATTCCAACAGTGAGTTTCCAGTTAGCGATATTATTAACAGATACGCCGCCTGCCAGTGTGAAATTGCCGCCAACTATTACATCACCCAGGAAACTGCTAATACCCCTTACCCTTGGTGAAGTGCCGCCAATGCCTGAACCCATTGCAGCCCAGGTTGAACCGTTATAAAAAGCGACTTTATTTGCCGGTAAAAAATCGGCAAAATCGAATTCACCGCCAGCGTACAGATTGGTTCCAAGTGAATGCAGGGCATACACACCGCCGCTGAAACCGAAACCAACGTTGGACCAGCTTGAACCGTTCCATCTGGCTATCCTGTTTGTTGTAGATCCGCCAATTGTAGTGAAAGTTCCGCCCGCGTATAATGAGCTGTTGAATACCCTTAAACAAAATACTCCTCCGTCATCCATTCCAACTCCAACACTTGCCCATGAAGGTCCTGTATATCTTGATATCCTGTTAACAGGCATTCCGTCAGAAACAGTAAATACACCGGCAGCATAAAGTGAATTATTAAATTGTGCAAGTGCATGAACAGTGTTGTTAAAACCAACCCCAATAGTATCCCAGGTGTTTTGCCATTTTGCAATTCTTGCCATATTTCTGGAATTGACAATTGTGAAGTTACCTCCGGCAACAATATATGCCCCCGAAACCGTCAGCGCTAAAACATTTCCGTTAAAAGTTCCGCCGATTGAAATCCACGATGAACCATTCCACATAGCAACTTTGTTGCAGTTAACACCGCCGGCAGAAGTAAACCTGCCTCCGGCAACAAGATTATTGTTGTAAACTGTTAAACAAAATACAGTATCGTTTGTACCCAAACCAAGCGGCTGCCATGCTGAACCTGTCCATCTTGCAATGTTATTCACAAGCTGTCCGCCGGCAACTGCAAAATATCCTGCTGCTACAATTTGATTGTTAAATACTGTTACTGCATTCACAACTCCGCCTGTTCCCGTTCCCAATTGCTCCCATACCTGGGAATTTGTACGTGATGTTAATGAAAGTGTTAATGCAATAATGATAAGGGTGCTAAATAGAAAGCTTATAGAATTTGAACCTGTAGATTTTTTCATTTTGCTATCCCCTGTTTAAGTGATTTTTCAAAATTAAACATAAAATCTTAAAATTCTTACACTAAAATTCATGGATTATTACAAAAAAATTGAAACTTTTTTAATCAAAATTTCTTTATAACTTGTAATACTTATTAAAAAATACAAGGAGGATATATTGTCAAGAAAAGTGGTTTTTAGCCTGATTTTAGCAATTTTTGCGCTTACACTGGATTCATTTGCTTTTACCAAGGGTCCGGGAGATAAAGTTGAAGATTTTACCATTACAAATTATGACGGTAAAAGCTATAATCTTGCAGATGCTCTGAAGAGCTCTAATACCGGTGTTATTGTAATGTTCTGGTCAACTGAGTGTCCGTGGGTTCAGCCATACAATGATAGAATTAACGATTATGCAAAGGAATACACTGAAAAAGGATTTACTGTATGGGCGATCAATTCCAACAACACTGAAAGTGTTGATGTTGTGAAGGAACATGCAAGCAAGAACGGTTACTCATTTCCGATGTTAAAGGATAACAACAATGTTGTAGCAGATATTTTCGGCTCAACAAGAACTCCGGAAGTTTTTGTTATCAGCAAGGATAACACTGTACTTTATCACGGCAGGATATCTGATAACAAATCCGCTGCTGAGCAGAGCACACATGACCTGAAGAACGCGATTGATGAAATTTCATCAGGCAAAGATGTATCCGTAAAAGAGACCAAATCGTTTGGCTGCGGAATAAAAAGAGTTGAAAAATAATTATTACCATTAATGAAAACTATTAAAGGCATCATAGTATTACTTTTTTTGATCTCATTTTCATATTCGCAGGAAGTAAAGACCATCACAAGTATTGATGAATACAAGGCTGTTGTTGATGGCTCCAAAGGCAAGGTAGTACTTGTGAATTTTTGGGCAACATGGTGCCCGCCATGTGTGAAAGAATTCCCTGAGCTTGTAAAGCTGTACAAAGATTACAAGGATAAAGAATTCGTACTTGTATTTGTTTCACTGGATGACAAAGCTGATTTTGATACCAAGCTTCTTCCTTTTTTAAAAAAGCAGGGAGTTGATTTCACTTCATACTTTGGTAACTTCAGCAACCCGGAAGCATTAATGACCTATGTTGATAAATCCTGGCAGGGAGAAATTCCCTACACAGGGTTTTACGATAAAGAAGGCAAGCTTACTAAAACATTAATGGGAAACAAGACATACGAGCAGTTTGAAACTGAAGTAAAAAAATTGCTGGATTAGAATTT
>JAUQWQ010000040.1 GCA_030835085.1 Ignavibacteria bacterium | reverse complement strand
TCCGGCGAGAGGAAAACCTTCGGTTTTCCGTCATCTTCTACCACCTGTGTAAGATCAAGGTTCGCGCCCTTGATGGCAATTACACATACTACAAATATGTATAACGCCTGGTAGATTATAAATTTTACGTCTTTCTGTTTTTTCATTTAAGTTAGTTCTCCTGGCTTTTCAATAGTTATTGAGCTCTCTTGCCTGCTAAATATGCAAGGTTATCTAAACCTTTGATAGCCTGGGCATCCTTAAATGAATTTACTGTTTCGGTTAACATGTGTGAAGTGATCTGTAATTCTTTCAAAAGCTTATCATCCGGATATTTAATGTTATCCATTTCTTTCATCAGGTTACGCATAGCTTCAAGATTCTTCTTCATCGCTTCACTGTATTCAGCTGTCTGTGATGCAGCAGCAAGTGCTGTTGTTAATGACTGGCTGGTATTCTGAAGTTCTCTTAATAATTCTGAATCGTGTACGTTTGTTTTGCTCATTTCAGCAATAGCATTCTTCATAATAACAACATTCTTTGAAATGTTTTCGCCGAATTCTGCTGCCTTTTTGAGTGAGCTTGAAATTTCTGCTGCTTCTTCTTTCGAGAATTTCTCGTATCCCGGTCCGGTTGCTGCGCTTGTACCTTTAAAACCGTCATGCAGCTGCTGTAATATAGCTCTCTGGTGAATATCTTCGCGTTCTGTGAAATATTCTTTTTCAAGATCGTTAAGTTCCTCACGTAATTCAGCGAATTTAAGACCCTGCGCATCAAATACCGTTTCAAACAGTTTAGCTACTGCCAATATTACGATAGATTTGATTTCGAAAGGTACTGAAAAGCCTAAGAATACTATTGGACCTTCTTTGATTGAAATAAGAAGTATAGCTGCACCAAGTAACGGTAAAGCTGTACCAACACCATCCACTATTGTTGCATAGCGGTTTGTAATTCTTTCAATGATCTCCTGTGAGCAGCCTTTTTGGGAAACTTCTTTCATAAGTTTCCTGTAGGATAATTCTGCCAGTAAAATAAAAAGTGCATAAACAATAAAAGGCATCCACCATAATGAAACCGGCTCAACGCCTTTGTTCAGGGTAACACTTCCCGGAAATACTGTATTGGCAAGTGTCTGAGCGATCTTACCCAGGAATGGTACATTGGCAACATCAATAAATACAGATAGCAGAAGCGCTATAACTGAAGGTATTGCCGGGGCAAATCTTCCAGCCACACCTTCTGACTGAATTTTATTTATCCCCCTGTTGATTACATACTGTTTTAACTCATGATATTCGGTAGATTGTTTAAGAAGTTCCTGAACTCTTTTATCCAGATTATCCTTCTTAAAATTGCTGCCAAAAAGTTGCGATGTCCCGGTTTGTGACGTTTTTACATTAGCAGAAGTTTGATCCATTGTTGTTGACTCCGTTTGTTTTTAGTTTTAGATTCGAACCTAAAGTTAATATATTTTAATAATTATTAATACTAATCAGTTAACTACGATAAATATGAAGAATTATCGCAATATTTACGATTTAGTTTGAAAAAACAATACCCGAATTACGTTAGAAAATCCGCAAGGGCGAATTTTGTTCTAAAAATGCGAAAAATATCTACTCTTGAACAGTTAACCTTAAAGAGTGAACCTTATTAGCTATAGGAAGTTCAACGCTTTCCTTAACTTTTTTCTCAAAATCCGGCATAAATTTTTTAATTGCCCATTTTACAGGCCATGCAGCTGCATCACCAAATGCACAGATTGTATTACCTTCTATGTTATTGGCAACATCACGTAATAACTCTATATCTTCATTCCTGCCCATACCTTTATCTATTCTGTCCAGTATTCTCAGCATCCAGCCGCAGCCTTCACGGCAGGGCGTACACTGCCCGCAGGATTCATGATAATAGAATTTAGTAATTCTCTTAATTACTTTTACAACATCGGTATCTTCGTTCATAACCACAATACCGCCGGTCCCTATATATGAATTAACTGATTTTAAATGTTCGTTATCCATCTTGAGACCTTCAATTTCATCTGCTGTCAAGGGGGGCATCGAAGAACCGCCCGGAATTATCATTTTTATCGCTTTATTATCCTTTACGCCGCCGCCATACTTGTAAATTAGATCTGTTAACAGTGTTCCAGAAGGTAATTCATATATACCGGGTTTATTAATGTGACCGCTTAAGCCATATAATAGTGAACCTGCATGTTTAGGCTCGCCGATCTTGCTGAACCATTCGCCGCCGTTTTCAATGATCGGGGGAATATTGGCAAGTGTTTCTATATTATTTATAGTAGTTGGGCAGCCCCATAAGCCGAAATTTGCCGGAAATGGCGGTTTGAATCTGGGCATACCGCGTTTTCCTTCAATGGAATTCAATAACGCTGTCTCTTCACCGCAAATATATGCACCTGCTCCGCGGTGAATATATATCTCAGTTGAAAAATCGCTGCCAAGAATATTTTTACCTATCAATCCTTTTGCATAAGCATCATCAATAGCCTTCTGAAGCATAACTATCCATGGATAATATTCACCGCGTATGTAAACATAAGCAGTTTTTATTCCCATAGCTTTGCAGGCAATTAATGTGCCTTCAATAAACTGGTGCGGATTCTTCTCAAATATTTCTCTATCCTTAAAACTTGCCGGCTCTGATTCATCGCCATTAGCGCACAGATATTTAGGCTTGTCAGTTTTCTGAGGCATAAAAGACCACTTCATACCGGTAGGGAAGCATGCGCCGCCGCGTCCTCTTAATCCTGATTTCTTTACCTCTTCAATAATTGCCTCGGGGGTAAGCTTAAGTGCCTTCTTAAATGAGCTGTAACCGCCGTTTTTCATGTAAACTTCGATGTTTTGAAGATCGGTAATATTTTTCAGTATGATTGGCTGGAAATCTGACATATGATTTTTTATACTCTTTATTTAAACTCTAAATGTGAATGTTTCTAAAACTTTTGACTTTTGCTTCTGACTGTAAACTATCAATTGTAAACTATAAACAAAAACTATCAACTTTTGGAAAGTTTATCCAGAATAGCATCAATTTTATCCTTGGTCAAATTCTCTTCGTAGTAATCATTAATCTGCATCATCGGTGCGGTACCGCAGCTGCCAAGGCACTCTGCTTCTATCAGTGTGAACTTTCCGTCAGGTGTTGTTTCGCCAATGCCAATATCAAGCTTATTGGAAATGTAATCAACAACATCGTACCCGCCGCAAAGCATGCATGATACATTTGTGCACACCTGCAGGTGATGCTTGCCTACGGGCTTTTTATTGTACATTGTATAGAACTCAGCAACACCAAGCACGTGCTCGTAGGGAATATTAAGCAGGTTCCCAACGTATTTCATTACATCGGTTGAAAGCCAGCCAAACTGGTATTGTGCAAGCCATAAAGCGCTCATCAGTGCTGCATCATTAGTAGGGTAGTGACTCTTAGCTTCTTCAAGCTTTTTAAGATTCTCTTCTGTAAATTTAATTTCCATATACGTACCATATTCCCGCGCAAGCGGAAATCTCTTGCTTTGTTCTAAAAAAACTTAATGAATTATAAACGAACTTTATTATTAGTATTTCCACTGTTTCTTCATACAGTGTATTCAATTAACATCGAATTCTCTAATCTCAAATCACTAAGATCTAAAATAGAGATTCCCGCATTTTCGGGAATGCGATAAAATTATTTATCTGCTTCACCCATAACCGGGTCAATGCTGCCTATGATCGCAACAATATCACTTATCATTGCGCCCTTCATCATTGTGGGAAGTGCGCCTAAGTTAGTGAATGAGGGAGAGCGTATCTTAAGCCTGAACGGGTAACCCTTGCCATCGCTGATAGCATAGAAACCAAGCTCACCCTTAGCCGCTTCGATAGCCTGGTATGCTTCAACACCTTTTTCAGGGGTGTTACCGAAGTTCACTATCATAAAATCGTGAATAAGCTCTTCCATCTTGGAATAAACCTCACCCTTATCAGGCAGTACCTGTTTTGCATCAGGTGTATTTATCGGTCCTTTAGGTAATTTCTGCAAACACTGTCTAAGAAGCTTTACAGTCTCATACATTTCCCTTACCCTTACGTAATATCTTGCAAGTACATCACTTTCTGTTGCAGTAGGTACATTAAAATCAAGCTCCCTGTACTTCAGATACGGATCATCAACTCTCAGGTCATTACCAACGCCTGCTGCGCGCAGGTTCGGACCCGTTAAGCCAAGTGACATCGCGTCTTCCTTTGAAATGTAGCCAACGCCTTCGCACCTGTTTATGAAAATTTTATTTCTTTCAATCAGGTTGCGCGCGTTTTCAAGTTTTGGTATGAACTGATCTAAAAACGCTACTAAACGCGCTTTGCATTCATCGCTCATATCAAGTGCAAGACCGCCGATTCTTGTATAACTTGTGGTGAATCTTACACCCGTTAATATATCAAGTATATCTAATATCTTTTCGCGTTCTGTGAATGTCCATAAAAATACCGTTAGTGCGCCTACATCCATCGCCATAGAACCCATCCACACAAGGTGGGAAGCAAGTCTTGCCATTTCGCAGCACATGGTTCTTATCCATTGCGCGCGTTCAGTTGCTTCAATTTTAAGCAATTTCTCTATTGCAAGTACATATCCTACGTTATTTGCTAGCGGTGAAAGATAATCAAGCCTATCGGTATGGGGTATGAACTCATGGAATGTCATATTCTCAGCGAGTTTTTCGTATCCTCTGTGAAGATATCCAAGAACAGGGATAGTTCCCACAACAGATTCACCATCAAGGCTCACTACAAGCTGCAGCACACCGTGCGTTGCAGGGTGCTGGGGACCCATATTAAGTATAAGCTGGTTATCAAGGGTTCCTTCAAAGTGGCCGCGTACATCATCTGATTCCAATGCGCGCAGGATCTTTTCCTGGCTCATTGAAATGTGGCTCGCATCCTTGGTTTCCTGTATGTATTCTTCTTTTGTTAAATCTAAAGACATATATTTTTATTGGCGTATAACGCCGTTATATTTACTTTTTGGGTAATGTAACAGCTCCGGGAAGACCCATGAGCGGGTAATCTTTTCTTAATGGATGGTATTCATACTCTTCCATCATGTACATTCTGCGAAGGTCAGGGTGACCAATAAATTTGATTCCCATCATGTCCCACGCTTCGCGCTCTGTCCAGTTGGCTGATTGCCAAACAGGCCAAAGGCTATCCACTTCGGGGTTTTTGCTCTCAAGCCTGACCCTTATGAACATCCTTGTACTGTGAGTAAGCGAATACAGATTGTAAATGCACTCGAACCTTTCATTTTTGGTGAAACGGTCAACACTTACTAAATCCCTTAATTGTTCAACTTGGAATTCGTCCCTTAAAATTTTGCACACTTCCAAAAGTCTTTCTTTAGGGACTTCTATCATAGGGTAATTTATATTCTGTGTAAAAACCAGTCCGTTAAACCCATTGGCTTCGGATAGTTTTTCTTTGATTTTTTCTATTAATTCAGCCATAATTTATCAGCAAATTTAGCAAAATATGATAAGATATTCAATGCTGTATGCCTTGTTCAAATTTCTAATTGCTGCCAAGGAGTACTTGAGGGAAGTTACCCCCGGCATATGTGGGGATTGGGATTGCATGAATACTAAAACATCCAAAGCCTAAATGACTTCGGATGTTTTATAAAATAACTTGCTATTTCGCTATTTTGCTACTTTAACAACACCATCTTCTTCGTATCCTTATATCTATTAACCTCAAATGAATAAAAATACATACCGCTTGCCAAATTCGACCCGTCAAACTTGACTTCATAACTCCCGGCTTTTTTGTATTCGTTAATGCTGAATACTTCCCTGCCCAATAAGTCATATACCTTAATTGTAACTTCAGCATCTTTCGGTATTTCGTACTTAATAGTTGTAGTTGGGTTAAACGGATTAGGATAGTTTTGAAACAATTTATATGTTTTCGGAACAATAGAAATGGTTCTCTTTGTAGTCTTAGCAGTATTTATCTGTTCTATCAGTTTTATATCATTACTTAGTTTATCCATAAAGTCTTTTTTGTCAGTTGGATTATAGTTCTCTATCCTTCTTTCAATGATCGCCTTTTCTTCTTTCGTATATTTCCCGGAATTTATGTTCACAGCGTCATCATTATACAGCTCACTGTTCTTTTCTTCCCGCTTTGCCGTTTCTTTCTGTTCATTAAAGATATTTGAAGCTATTCTATGAGCGGGATTCTTATCAAGCAACTTTTTATTTCTTAAATTATTGCTTTTAACTGTTAAGTCATTTTCAGCTCCACCCTGTCCCATCATAAACACAACTGCGCTTCTATCCCAGCTTGCGTTAAGCCTTACAATCGGGTCAGGGTGATTGTTCATAATATTTTCATAGCCTGCAATTGCTTCGGTGTAACTTTTTGTTTTAACCAGACACATTAAGAGATATTTATATGCTCTTTCTACAAATTGTGCGTTAGTCTGATACTGCTGCATTTTCTGCTCAATGTATGTCTTAAGATTGTTAAATAATCCGTTTGTTATTACCTGATTGCCTGTTGTATCACTTTCAAGATAGTTAAGATATAATTCACTTAATACAGAGTTAAAATAACTGCTGGTATCGTGATTATTCAATAAATCTTTGCATTTATCAATTGCACCTGAATAATCTTTTTGTCTGCGTTTCTGTATCGCCTCAAAATATAACACATCAGCTGTATTTGAAGATTTTTTGATTGTTGTCTCTGTTCCGGGATATGAACCGCCTTCGCCGTCTGATGTAACATAGACAGTATCGTAAATACCATTTCCTAAATCGTAAATATAACTATCAATATCTTCATTTGGATCAATTGACGGGCATGTTGTTAAATACGGCTCATATGTTACATTGACAGGATTACCGTTACATGTTAAGTTAAATGATGAAGATGAAGGAGCCGGAATCCAGAAATTATCATATGCCTTATAAGGTTTTGAACCCAGGCAGATGCCACCTACAAAATTATAATTGGGTTGAGTGTTGACTGTAAAACAATTTCTACCATTTGGACTTATTGTAGGAAAACAACCGCTAGTAAAGTAAATGTTATTATAAATATTAGAACGTAAGTTGTTATTACCACCAACCCAAACCCATTGACCACTGGAATTTTGTATTGGCGCCATCTGCAGGAAAGTACTATTACTTACCCACAAATTCTCCTCAGAGGAATTTAAATTGTTGTTAAACATATTAACATTCGCAAACATAAGAGTAAATGCTTTTATGCTGTTAAAAGTATTAAAGGTATTTTGTTTAATGGTACCTGTAATATTATAAGCGAAGTTTCCATAAGCTTCAACACCTGGAATGGGATTAAATGTATTATAAGCAATATAAAATGGTAATTGAGCAGATGAAACGCATAATAACTCTATTGGATGACCGCCACCATTAAACGTATTTCCAACAATATTTAAAGTGTAAACTGGTACTCCACCCCCGCCGGGCAAACCGTCAGTCTCATGGTTAAATATTTTTATTCCTTCAAAAGTTAAATTTTGTCCTGCATTAAATATATTATTCTGAATTGTAATATCACTTACACTAAAAGCATCAATTCCATAACCTGTATTTGTATTATCAGCGTTAATTATATTACCTGAAATATTGCAAACAGTATTTGAAACTGAAATTGATGTGCTTGCACTATTAAAAGTACAGTTTTGAATTGTTGATTGTGATCCAGCGTCATCGAGGACTATACCGCTCCAGCGCTCACCACTGTTTAGATTTGTAAACGTACATCCGTTTGCCTCTATGTATGCACCGTTGCGGAATTCCAATAGTGCATTTTGCCCGAAATTAATAACAGAACCTGGTTCACATTTCAAATACGACCCCGGTCCATCGAAAACAATTTTACATCCACTTGCTACATTAACAGCACCTGGTCCGCCTGCTATTACTGCAAATTCACCGTTTGAAAATGTTCTTACCATAGAAGGATTACAGTATTGTGTTCCTATATTCCATGTCCCGTTTGGGTGTTTTAAAATACAAAAAACACCACTACCTGTTATAATCGGACCGCAATCGTACAATGTTGCATAATCTTTAATTTGTATCTCAGCCATATTTTCATGTTCTATCCGGGAATTGGGATACAAATACATTATCCCGCCTGTTCCGCTTGAACCTGCTCGTTCAAGAAATATTTCAGCATACTCGCCGAACTTAATTTTAGCGTTTTCAAATACTTTAAAATTACAATATTCCTGTACTTTTAAAAAAGTATGTTGGTTTACAGGAGCATCGTCCAACTCAAAAGTACCTCCTGATTCAACAATCATATCAGTACCTAAATTGGCGTCAATATATTTTTTCATAGACATTGTTACTAAACTTGCCAATTTTAACGTAGCATCATTTGTTATAACAATAGGCGAGGGTAATACGCAGGGGTAATCAAACATTCCAAATTGCCAGGATAAAAAATCCGGTGTTGAAATATTTTTTTCAATTGTAAGATTCAAAGTAAGTTTGCCGATATCAGATGCACCGTAATAATCAATATCGTTAACTGTATATGCATAGTTAAAAAGGTGAATTTGAGGTGGCCAATCAGGATAATTTAATATACAATCACGTCTGGGGTCTAAAGGAAATATGCCAAAAGGATTTGGAGTCAAAGATGTTCCATTATTATATTTAAAATTTCCAAATTCTTTCGCCCAGGACTGCCCATTGCAACCTCTACTTCTCTCTAACAATTTACGAGTTTCTGGTATTTCCTGATATGAAACAGGTGGTATTGCGCATGTACATGTATACCAGAGATATTTTATTCTAGAATGTGTGATGATTTGATTTGTAATACTTATCAATAGGTCAGCATTTTGTGATAAACAACCTACCAAAAGTCTATTACTATTAATATAGCCCCAATCATACTCTATTGAAAAATATTCATCTGGTGAGTTCAACTCAGGTTGATGGTTCCCAAAATAAAATTCTAATTTATATATCCCAAATCCAATTGTACCTTCAGTACCGTCTGGCTACCCCCCATTTGGTCAAAATCAATATATTTTTCTTGATTCGGTGAAATTGCAAACCAAGTATTTCTATTTTCATTAATGGAAGTTATATAACGCCTTTGTGGTAAATTTGGGGCACTTGGACTAGTTTTCAATAAGTTATAATTAGCATAAGATATTCCATCTAAATTATCATTATTAAATATTGCGCTTTCTGGAATTATTCTAACCTTTACATTTTCACTTGAATTATTTTTTATCCATATTTCGCCACCACTACTAAGTACACTATCCACAAAAAGAAAAATGAATAGAACAAGTGTAAATATTTTATATTTCATTTATATTAAATTTAAGATTCATTTATTTAATAATGCACATTTTTTTTACAATACTCTGTTTGTTGTTAATTGTTAATTTGTAAAAGTAAATCCCGGAACTTAAATAATGACTGTTTATTCTCACACTGTGTTCGCCTTGCATAAATTTTTTATTTACTAAGACTAAAACATTCTTTCCTAAAACATCAAATATTTCAATTCTAGCGTTAGAGGTTTCCTTTAAAGCGAATCCAATTATTGTCTCTGAATTAAACGGATTAGGAAAATTCTGTTTCAAAATAGAATTTTTTACAATGGTTGTTGAAATAGTAATACCTATAGGTGGGGGGGGAGATAAGGAACTATCAATTCTGACAATATATGCGTCAAAATTAGCCCAACCAGTAAATATTAAATCTTTAATATTCGAGCCCGGAGCTACCATAACTGAAAAAATATGTGTAAAATTCTCTATCAATGGAAAATTCAAAGATCTAATAATATTCAAATTTGTATCGATAACCACTGCTTTGCTAACATACTTCCCTAGAATCGATACAACAAATCTGTTATTACTAAGTTTAGCGATCGAAGGCAATGCCTCATAAATGTTTGAATTAAAAATTCTTGTTTTTAATGTATCTCCTTGATTTTTCGTTTTGCAAACAAATACTCTGAAACTATCAGTTTCTGTTGGATGCATTAATGTTGTGCCTACTGTAATGTATCCAAAATCATTATAGTCTGTATAGTCTGTTGAACTAGTGCTGTAATTTAGTCTATAATTTTTACTCCAAATTACTGCACCAGTGTCATCTAATTTTAACATTAAATTATTTGTTTCATTAGAAATAGTTTTTTCCCCAAGAACTATATACCCACTTCCAAGTGCCATATTTATCTTATAAAATCTTTCATCAGAACCTGTAATATATTCCCTTTCCCAAAGTACATCACCGTTGGGATTAATTTTTACAATGTAGCCAATTATGCTTAAACCGATTGTTCTCCCACCACATAATATGTAGTTCCCGTCAATGGTTTTGGATATATCATTAATGCCACTAGAATTATAATTCCTATACCATACAATCTCACCATTTTTATTCACCCTACATGCATATCCGCTTCCGTTATAACCTGTAAAAATACAACCTGAGTCATTAGTCGAAACTATGTCATAGCTTTCTTGAATATTATAGATTTTTGAAAAAAGTGTATCGCCAAGCTGATTAATTTTTAATAAATATACTTTTCTTAAAGGAGTAGCCGTAAAACCCACAGCAAAGAAATCGGAACCACCTGCATTACAAATATCAAAAATTTCTTCAGTTCCATCTGTTAATGGATGATACAATTTTTGCCAGTAAAACTGGCTGCTTAAACTTTGGCAAAATAAAAAACTAAAAATCAAAAAAAGTGAAACTTTTAACTTTTGGCTGGATTGGAGGTAATATTGAGGATTTTTATACATAATTATTTATTTTAAATTTTTCACGCCTTAGAAACAAGGTTTCTAAAATGATACCATCATTTTATCAACAGGATATATTGCAATCATATTTAAAATAATACACATTTTGGCTTTTTGCAATATTAAAGCAAAATGTTATTACTACAAAAAATTGTTAAAATGAGTTTATTTGCGGAAAATCAACATCAAGGCTCGGGTATCTATAAGTATCTTTAGGTTATTATCGGGTTCATAACAAATATAATACAGCAATTGAGGTAGAACAATGATTTGGGTCATAATAAAGCAAAGCACTATATCTTAGTCAAGTATGAGGACGTAAAAAGATATATTGCGTTGTGATTTGAACGTCATGTCAGGTTTGCCTGCCTTTATGGTACCCTGACTTGAAAAGCGAAGCTTTTATGGCAAGCCGGATATACTTAAACAGGTCAGTTTAGTTCTATAAAATCCTCATTTTGCTTCGCAAATGCTTCTGGTAAATACTGACACCACTAAACAAAAAAAACTGGTAGGTCATAAAGACCTGCCAGGTTTGGGACTAATTCAAACTTATGCTGCCTTTGGTTTCAATTTACCTGAAACCAGCATTGCGGCAAGATACAGCAATGCCGAAAGTATAAATACAACTTTAAATCCGTAACTCATTGAAACCATTATGACAAGCACACTGCCAAGCACACTAAAGAAACCATTTACGCCCCAACCGTAGGCAACGAGGTATTTTTGATTATTATCGATCATACTCATTCCGTAAGGGAACGGTATCCCCATAAAAAATGCAATCGGTGCAATAAGACCAATTGAAATAATAACGCGCCACATGATATCCATTCTGACCAGCGCATCAAAAATTGCGGAGTTTGCGAGTCCCAATATTACAGCCAGTGCGGCTATTATGATATATACCAGGTTCACATTCTTAAGCTTTGTTATGATCTTATCCGAGAGCATACTGCCTATGCCTGAAAATATAAGCATTGTTGAAATAACTGTCAGCATTGTATATACAGGCTGACCCAAAAACAAAGTGAATTTCTGTATCAGGCAAATTTCTATGATTATGTATCCAAGTCCAAGTAGTGCAAAGTATGTTATATACTTGCCCTTTTTGATATTCTTGATCTCAGGGTCCCTGCGGAACTTAATATATATGGGCAGAAAAATAAGCAGTGCGGAAATTAATATCGTCTGCGCAAGCAATATAACTAAAGTCGATTCCGCGATTGGCTTTTGCACCATTGAAAGCATTGCTCTATCACCCTGCATGAAGGATTCTTTTATATTACCGAAGTTAATCGAAGTGAAGTCAGTGTTATGCTCAAAATACGGATTGTCATCCGTTGCGGGGTAAAGCTTTATTCCGGGATGTTTTCCGGCAATTTCATCAATGGTTGTGCTTTCAACAATATCCTTAAAAATACCATCCTGTTTCGAAACCGGGTCATACACCGTTTCAAGGTTCAGCAATGCTCCCATGGTCTTTAGTTTCTGAATATCAAACTCATCAAAGCCCGCTTTTTTAAATAGCACACCGCTTAAAAAACTTACATCCTTTTCAAATTCAGTAGGTGGTCTTTTAAAAACGTAAAATTGATTCTTAATATCGCTGCCACCATTCAGCTTCTGCGCTTCTTTAATTGATGCGACAAGTCTCGGCATTTGAGGTTCGGGTCTTGTGATATAAAGTATGCCGTTAATATCAAGATGCTGAAGGTATTCGCGCAGTGCTTCCTGTGTTAAAATATAGTTTTCTACAAGACTCATTGCGCCGCTGTTTGTAGCTGAAGCGGATATTGTATGCGCGCTGATTATAACATCATATTTAAAGCGCTTGCCGCGCAGCCAGCTTCTGGCGTCATCGGTAATTATCTTTACACGTTTATCATTTGCAATGCCGCCTGTCCAGTAATTTGCAAGGTCCTTTTCAACCAGTTCGTTAAGTATCGGATTTATCTCAACAGCCGTAACTGAGCCTGCGCCATTGGTCAAGGCTGAAAGTATCTCGCCGCCGCCGCCCGAACCAAGCACGAACACTTTGGCAGTATCTTCTCGCTTAAGATACATCGCAAGCATCGATGCGTCAAATGGCGGTCTCGCGCCGCTATCAAGTAAATTGGGTACCTTGGGAATATTTGTTGTGGAGTTTCCCGCGTCTATAATTGCGGTGTAAACAGGGTAGTCGTCAACATTCTCGCCGTCATCTTTCATTACATCTACTTTCGAAAATGAATTCCAGCGGGTAAGCAGCATCAGCTCCGGATTATCTTTAATATAATTTCCGTAAACTTTGTTCTCTGAAACATAGATCGGTAAATATGATTCCGGTTTGGTAAGCATAACACTGTTTACCACGATCATAATAAAAACTGCAAACAAACCGATAGTTTGCCTGTGGCTTTTTTCGATTGCAAATATCACCGTGCCTGCACATGCAAGCAGCGATGCAAAAATAATTCCCCCTGAACCGCCGAATTTTGGAAGTACCAAAATAAATACAAAGCAGCTTAAACCCGCGCCTATGAGGTCGTAGAAATATAATTTATTAATGCCTGATTTAAATCTTGTGAATAATTGTCCGATTATGAGTCCCGCCAAAAAGAATGGAAGCGTTATGAGTATATAGTACAAGGGTAAATATATGAACTGGTTTGAATCAACAAATAAACTGAAGGGATCAAATGGGATTTTATTAAGAACAACAAATGAAAGTACTATCGATACCGCGTACAATAGGGAAGTGATAGTGAGGAATGAATTAATTTCTGCTTTATTTATCCGGCTGCTGATAATTATAGTTACCCCGCTGATGCCAAGACCGAGCAGCGCTATGCTGATAATCATGAATGCAAAGTGATACCAGAGCGAGATTGAGAGCACTCTTATTAAAGTGAATTCCAGCATAAGTACACTCAGCGAAACCAGCATTAATCCTATCTTATGCTTTAGCGTTAAAACTTCTTTTCTTACAGGCTCATGTTTTTTTGAAACAGTATGTTTTTTGCTCATTAATACTATACTTATTTACTGTTTAACTTATTTGTATTACTATTTTACAGTTTTATTTGTGATTATAGTATCCTTTAAATAAGAGCGTTTTGTTTCGGGGTAATCTGTGCTGTAATGCAGACCGCGCGATTCTTTTCTCATCAGTGCCGAACGTATTATAAGGTAAGATATCAGTGCCATGTTCCTCAGCTCAAGTAATTCGCGGTTGATCCTGGTCTTTTTATAGAATGATTCTATTTCATCTTTTATCAGGGTTATTCTTCTCAGCGCCCTATGCAGTCTCAAATTCGATCTTACTATTCCCACATAGTTTGCCATTATCTGCTTTATTTCATTTTTGTTCTGTGAAATCAGTACCCATTCTTCTGCGTTTTCAGTGCCGCTGGAATCCCAGTCAGGAATTTTTATGTTTGATTTTTTAGGTTTGGCATTATCAACACAGCAAATCTTCGCGGCTTTATCAGCATAAACCAAAGCTTCAAGCAGGGAATTGCTTGCAAGTCTGTTGGCACCGTGAACGCCTGTCATGGAAGCTTCACCGAGCACAAACAAACGGTTCATCGAGGTTCTTCCGTCTAGATCGCTTACTATACCGCCGCATATGTAATGCGCTGCAGGTACAACAGGTATCATATCCTTAGCCATATTGATGCCTATGGATAAACACTTTTTGTAAATATACGGGAATTTATTTTTAATTTTCTCTTCACCTAATTTGGTAATATCAAGATAAACAAAATCATCACCGTGCTTTTTCATTTCGCTGTCTATAGCCCGTGCAACAATATCCCTTGGCGCAAGTGAGCCGCGGGAATCATACTTGAACATAAATTCTTCGCCGTTTTTGGTTTTGAGAATCGCCCCGGCACCGCGCAAAGCTTCGCTGATCAAAAATGACTGCCCGTCAGTAGGATTTATTTTGTTCTCATATAAACTTGTGGGGTGGAACTGAACAAACTCCATATTGCCAATTTTACATCCGCTTCGGTAACCGATGGCAATGCCATCACCTGTGGCAATTGCAGGATTAGTGGTATGCAGGTAAACCTGACCAATACCGCCGGTGCAAATTACAGTCAATTCAGAAAGTATTGTGATGATATCATCATTAATTTCATCATATGCATACGCGCCGTAACAGTTTATACTGCCTGTAGGTTTGCGTTTTTTGATGTTATGCTCAGTGATAAGATCAATTGCGGTGTGATGCTCAAGTACGGTGATATTTTTATGATTGGTAATGTTGTGAAGTAAGGCACGTTCAATTTCTTTGCCGGTCAGATCTTTAGCGTGAACAATGCGCTGCCTGGAGTGTCCGCCTTCTCTTCCGAGATCAAGCTTACCCTGCTCGCGGCTGAAGTTAACCCCAAGCTCGATTAGCTCATTTATTAAATGGGGACCGTTCTTTACTATCTGCTCAACAGCATCAGTGTGGCATAATCCTGCGCCGCACTCAAGTGTATCTTTAATGTGCAGTTCGTATGAATCATCAGGGGAGGTGACCGTAGCTACGCCGCCCTGGGCATAGTTTGTATTTGATTCTGCCTGTTCTTTTTTGGTGACAATGAGGACTTTATGCTTCTTCGCGGCTTTTAGCGCAAATGATAAGCCTGCTATTCCGCTGCCAATTACTAATATGTCAGTCTCAAGCCTCAATATTTTAAGAATACTTAGCTGTTAGATCTTCATCAGTCTTTGCGCGGATGAAACGGAAATCCTGGAAAGCAAGTGATGCATCTTCTTCAAGCGTGATCCTCAGCAAGTAACGGAATGCGATCTTTGTCATATTGCTTATGGTTCCTTCGCGAAGCGTTGTGTAAACCATAGGGTGCACTTTTAATATCAGTTTGCCGGAAGGTTTATTTTTATCCAGCTTGTATCGCTTTATCCATCTTTCAATTCTTGTAAGTATGTTGGTTGAGCTTTCAATGATACCGCTTCCGCCACATAGAGGACACTGCTCGGTAATTGAGCGCACAACATTTTCTCTCACACGCTGGCGTGTTATCTGAACCAAACCGAATTCAGACATGGGAAGAATTGTAACCTTAGCTCTGTCTTTTTTGAATTCCTTTTTCAGTTCATCGTAAACTTTTTTCTTGTTCTTATCGTCGTATACGTCAATGAAATCTATAACAATAATACCGCCAAGATCACGCAGCCTTATTTGCCTTACGATTTCCCTTGATGCATCGAGATTTGTTTTAAGTGAATTTGTTTCCTGGTCCTTGCTCTTGGCGTACTTTCCGCTGTTAACATCAATAACGTACATCGCTTCGGTCTTTTCAATAATTAAATGACCGCCGATCTTTAGCGGAACGCGTTTGCTTAATGTCTGGTGAATTTCAGCTTCAATTCCGTAGATATCGAACAGGGCTTTGCTGCCTTTGTACAGCTCAACTTTATCAAGCAGGTCAGGTGAATTTATCTTCACATACTGCTGAATTTCTTTGAACATCTTTTTGGTATCAACAAGTACTTTTTCTACATCATCCCTGAAAAGGTCCCTGATAACACTTGTGGTTACAGTAAGATCTTTGTACAGCAGGGCAGGGGGTACACCGGTCTTGATCTGCTTTTCGATATCTTTCCAGATATTATAAAGATTTTCAAGATCCTCAACAATTGCTTTTTCATCCTGTTCTTCTGCAACGGTACGCAGTATTGCCCCGAATTCCAGGCCTTTGGAAGTCCTGTAATTCCTGACAATATTTTTCAGCCTGCGCTTTTCGCGCATGTTCTGGATCTGCTTTGATGCGTTAACTTTATTTTCGAAGGGTAAAAATACCAGGTACCTGCCGGGCAGTGATACTTTTGAAGTAACCCTGACACCCTTGTTGCCAACGGGCTCTTTTGTTATCTGGACAATAATCCGCTGTCCGCGCTCAAGCCGCGGCATTTGTCTTCTTTTCTGGGGCTGTCTTGATGACTGTTTCTGTGCAGGGATAATATCTTCTTCATCGTCATCATCGTCATCTATTTCAGAATCGCTGCCAAGCAGCGCTTTCATATCTTCAGCCTGGTCACCCACATCACTAAAGTGAAGGAATGCATCCTGCTTGAATCCAAGATCTATAAATGCAGCTTTGATGCCGGGAATGACTTTGGCTACTTTACCCAGGTAAATATCGCCGATTACGCGTTCGTATTCTTCATTTTCAATGAAGAGCTCGCTCAATTTGCCGTCTTCGGTTATGGCTATACGGCTTTCATCAGCATTTGAGTTGATGATAATCTCTTTTTTCATACAATGGATCCGGTTAACTACTTTTTAATCGGACTAAAGCAAAAGAATCTTGTTTGCTTAAGAGTTCATGCTCTTAAGGAATTCTTTGTTGTGCTTTGTCCCTTTCATTTTTCCTAAAAGGAATTCCATTGCTTCAACCTGTGAAAAATCACTCAGAATCTTTCTGAGGAGCCATACCTTTGAGAGTTCTTCCTGGTCCAGGAGGAGTTCTTCTTTTCTTGTTCCTGATTTGTTAAGGTCAATTGCGGGGAAAATTCTCTTATCGGCAAGCTTTCTGTCAAGAACTATTTCCATGTTACCGGTTCCTTTGAATTCTTCGAATATAACTTCGTCCATTCTGCTTCCGGTTTCAACAAGCGCAGTTGCTATAATAGTCAAACTGCCGCCTTCTTCAATGTTTCTTGCAGCTCCGAAAAATCTTTTTGGTCTGTGCAATGCATTTGCGTCCACACCTCCGGAAAGTATCTTTCCGCTGTGCGGTACCACTGTGTTATGCGCCCTTGCAAGACGGGTAATACTATCAAGAAGTATTACAACATCCTTTTTGGCTTCAGTAAGCCTTTTTGCTTTTTCAAGAACTATGTCAGATACCTGTACGTGCCTTTCAGGCGGCTCGTCGAATGTTGAGCTTATCACTTCTGCCCTGACTGAGCGTTCCATATCCGTTACTTCCTCAGGACGCTCATCAATTAATAGGACGATAAGTTCAACTTCAGGCTGGTTCTTTGCAATAGCGTTGGCTATCTGCTGAAGTAAAATCGTTTTACCTGCTTTAGGCGGTGATACTATCATGCCCCTGTTCCCTTTACCAATAGGTGTGAAGAGGTTCATGATCCTTGTAACATATTCTCCCGGCGCTGATTCTAAATTAAGCCTTTCATTTGCATATAACGGTGTGAGATTATCAAACAGAGTTCTCTCACGCATTTTTTCAGGCTCAACGCCGTTTACTTTATCAACCCGCAGTAACGCAAAGAACCTTTCGCCGTCTTTTGGCGGGCGAACCTGTCCCGAGACAGTATCGCCGGTCCTTAATGCGAATTTCTTGATCTGTGATGGTGAAACATAAACATCATCCGGTGAAGAAAGATAATTGTAGTCAGATGATCTTAAAAAACCGTACCCGTCAGGAAGTACATCCAGGACACCCTTGCTGTAAGCAACGCCGTCATTCTGTGTGCCTGATTCAAGTATCTTGTAGATCAGATCCTGTTTTCTGAGATCACTGTAGTCGCTGATGTTTAAATTCTTTGCAAGCTCGTATAGTTCGCCTATCTTCTTCTTCTTTAATTCAGCTAAATCCATAGAAGGCTTTAAATCATCTTTTTTATCTGATGCCATAATACACTTTAATTTTATTTGTTAGTTTTAGATTAGTTATAACCGGAAAGCGATATTTGGATAAATTATAATTTGGAATAACTTAGAAAGTATGCGATTTTTTCAGATTATTTAAATCCGGGTGTCTTTTTGATGTGCTATTTACATACAAATATACAAAACAATGAGGTTTAATACAATAGTGTTATTAAAAAATTGTTGGCTATTTCTGCTAATTTTTCATTATTTTTGTTCATAATCAATATATATATTTATCTTTAATTCAGGTGCCATGATGCCAGCAAGCATGTACATAAAACTGATGATCGCGTTACTCTTTGTTTGTAACGTGATATTCGCACAGCAGAATCCGCAGATATATGTTATAACTGTTGATGGCTCAATCAATCCTTCCACAGCTGATTTCATTCACAAAAGTATTGAAGAAGCAAAAAACAAAAACGCGGAGTGCCTTGTTATCAGGCTTAACACTCCCGGCGGATTGTTAAAATCCACAAGATATATAGTAAGTGACCTGCTTACATCACCAATACCAATTATAGTATACGTATCGCCGGGCGGCTCGCAGTCTGCGAGTGCGGGAGTATTCATCACGCTTGCATCCAACATTGCTGTAATGGCGCCCGGTACTAATATCGGGGCATCGCATCCCGTTAGCGGTGATGGAAGCAAGATGGATTCCACAATGAGCGAAAAAGTTACCAACGATGCCGCGGCATTTATCCGCTCAATAAGCGAAAAACGCAAGCGTAATGTCAAGTGGAGCGAGGATGCAGTCCGTAACAGTGTATCAATTACCGAAACCGAAGCGTTGAAAGATAGTGTAATCGACCTTATCGCAAATGATATGAACGACCTGCTTGCAAAAATTGACGGCAGGGAAGTTGAAACATCAACCGGCAAGAAAATATTAAATACCAAGAATCACACCATAGTTAATTTTGAAGAAAGCTGGTTCCAGAAGATACTTGGTATTATAAGTGACCCGAACATTGCATATATACTCATGATGATCGGCATGTGGGGGATCATACTCGAGTTCTATCATCCGGGGGCAATTCTACCAGGAGTAACAGGCGCAATTTGTATATTGCTGGGGTTGTATGGATTGCATACACTCCCGATAAACTACGCGGGGGCGGGATTGATACTGCTTGCCATAATCTTGTTCATAGCTGAAATAAAAGTTACAAGTTACGGTATGCTTACCGTTGCGGGAGTCATTGCAATGTTCTTCGGTTCAATGATGCTGATAGATACGGGCTCTTCACCGCTTGAAGCTGCCATTAATATTTCTATGAGTGTGATAATAACAACAGTTGTCATCATAGCCGGACTCTTCGCATTACTCGCATGGCTTGTTATCCGCACGTACAGACGCAAAGCTATGACGGGAGTTTCCGGAATGATAGGTGAAATAGGCGAAGTGTTCATTGATATTGTTAACGGTACCGGAACCGTCAAAATACTGGGCGAAATTTGGAAGGCAAATTCCAGTGAAAATATTTCAAAAGGTGAAAAAGTTAAGGTTCTTGATGTGAAGGATCTGACGATTATAGTACAGAAAGTTTAAAGTTGCGCCCTCACCCCCAGCCCCTCTCCCAAAGGGAGAGGGGAGCAATAACTCAAAGTTTGGGTTCAACTCTCCATTTACAGGGGAATGGGGCAAGTCCAAGTGACTCCTTCGGAGGGTTGAGGTCAAAGAGTTTTGAAGTTTCCCTCTTGAGAAGCTTGTTCTGCCATTGTGGAAGGGTTGTGTTTTTAAATAGATTTTTTTATCATGGATAATTTTCCTCACTTTGCCCCCCTCTCCTTCTAGGAGAGGGGCAGGGGGGTGAGGTCAAAACATAAGTATTTAATCAAATTTAAACCATAAGGAGAGATCATGGAGGCAGTAATAATAACGTTTTTGTTCTTTGCATTCCTTTTCTTTGTCATAATTTTATTCAGTATGATAAAGGTTATGAGGGAGTACGAAAGAGGTGTAATTTTCAGGCTTGGAAGATATTCACAGACCAAAGGACCGGGCTTAATCATTCTTATCCCGTTTGTAGATAAGATGATTAAAGTAAGTCTGCGTACACTGGTAATGGATGTTCCTTCACAGGATATTGTTACTAAGGATAACATTTCAGTTAAAGTTAACGCAGTTGTATACTTCCGCGTGCTGCAGCCGGAAAAAGCTGTGATAGAAGTACAGGACTTCCTGTTCGCAACATCACAGATTGCGCAAACAACTCTGAGAAGTGTACTCGGACAATCAGAAATGGATGAACTGCTTTCCGAGCGTGATGAGATAAACAAAAAGCTTGCTGTGATTATTGACGAGCATACTGAACCGTGGGGAATTAAAGTATCCAACGTGGAAGTAAAACAGATCGACTTACCGATAGAAATGCAGCGCGCAATGGCCCGCCAGGCTGAAGCTGAAAGAGAAAGAAGAGCTAAGGTTATTCATGCTGATGGTGAGTTCCAGGCATCACAGCGCCTTGCTGATGCAGCCGAAGTAATTAACAAACAGCCGATATCATTACAGCTCCGCTATTTGCAGACATTAACTGAAATAGCAACCGAGAAGAATTCAACGATTATCTTCCCTTTGCCTGTAGATATAATATCGCAGTTCATGAAGATGGTTGACAGCGGCAATAAGAAGTAATTAATTTTTTAGTTTTTTAACAAAAGGCGGGTAAGTTTACCCGCCTTTGTAGTTTGTAAATACAAATAATTTATATTATTTTTAACTAATCAAATTTCACCCGATTTGAAAAAACTATTAAAAATAACTTTT
>JAUQWQ010000039.1 GCA_030835085.1 Ignavibacteria bacterium | reverse complement strand
GGCTTTGATATCTTTCCAAACTGGGCAATATTAGCGAATATCAGAAGCCACAAAATTATGATAACAAATACAGATATCATCAGCTGATGCATTCCGAAAAAAACAATACTCCATGATGCGTTAAATACAAGCTGTATGATAAACAGGATAAAAGCATTTCTGTTGAAGCGTGAGTCAAGTCCTTTATTCCATATCAAAAATAACGCAATACCCATCAAAAAATATAAAGTGATCCATACAGGTCCGAATACCCATCCGGGAGGGTTAAGCAAAGGTTTATTCAAATCTAAATACCATGATGCAATATTACTTACCGTAAAAATTGAACCAATTACACCGGCTAACTGGCATACAACTATTGAAACAACAAGCTTTAATAGTTTTCCCATATTATAGTCTTAAGTACTAACAAGAACAAATACTAACAAGTTTTAGTTCACCAAATACTATTTTACGGCTGTAAATCCTTTGGAATTCTCTTTCTGATGAGATTAATTTGTCCCCTGTGATTAATCTCATCTTCAATGACATGAAACCACATGAAATAATTATTTGCAGGTTTATTATCCCAAAGAGGCATTTGTTCATTGAGCCAATCGTCATTTACTGACTTAAGACTTTCAAGCACTTTATTGCGTTCGTTTTTTAACACTTCAAGATAATATTCCACTTTGTTGCCCTTGATGAGTTTTCTGGCAGGCTCTTCCAAATAAGAAGCCGCCTCCCATTCTTTATCTTCCTCTGTGGTCAATTCCCGCTTTTCAAAACTTAGTATACGAAAGAAGAAATCAGTTGATGCAATATGCATCAGCAGAGCGCCAATTGAATTTGCTTTTTTATCAAGCAGGAAATCCAGTTGAGGGGGTGTTAAGTTCTTTACGGAATCAATTGTCACGCTTCGGGCATAATTCATCATTGATACCAGCCGTCCAATTTGCGGAGTATATCCTTCCACATCCGTAATGAAATAGCCTTCATGCATATTTGTCATTTTTAATTTCCTGACTTAGTCCGCTTATGAGGAAGATGGACATTTTATTAAAGCCCCATGGTATGCCAAACTGTCTTCAGTTCTGTAAAATTCTGTACCTGCAGTATGTTCTCATTCTTGTCGTCATTGTAATATTCGCTTTTATCTTTGAAGGCGGAGTATACAAACCGTTTTACATTATTTGCGCAAGCTGTCATTACTTCCTTTTTGAAAGCGGTATTACTTTCAGCATAATCAAATGCATTCACATCCATATGCGAAGCTAAGTGTGGAATCAGTTCCTTTTTGCTGCCGGTTAGAATATTTATGACTCCCCCGGGAATATCGCTCGTTGCTGCAATTTCTGAAAATGTCAATGCGGGGAGCGGTGATCTTTCAGAAGCAATAATTATACATGAGTTGCCGCTGGTAATTACAACACACAATCTGCTTACCAGTGCCAGAAATGGCTGCTCTTCTGGCAGCAATATTCCAACAACACCTGTTGGTTCAGCAATAGAAAAATTGAAGTAACCGTTCTGTACATCGTTTACTGTGCCTATAAGCTGACCGTATTTATCGGCAAGTCCCGCGTACCAGATAATCCTGTCAATAGCCTTCATTACTTCCTTTGATGCCTGTGCTTTGCTGTTGGTTGTAGTAAGTGTTATCTCGTGTGCAATTTGTTCTTTTCTGCCTTCAAGCATTTCGGCCAAACGGTAGAGTATCTGTCCCCTTTCATACCCGGTTTTGGCTGACCAAGCGTTATACCCGCTGCGCGCGGCTACAACAGCATTTTTTACATCTTTGCGCGAAGCGCGGCTGATGTTGCATATTTTTTTGCCGGTCTTAGCATATTTGATGGAAGTATATCGCTCTGATTCAGTGCGGGTGAACTTACCGCCAATATAAAGCTTGTACATTTTGGGAACTGCTATTCTTGTAGACATATTTTTCTTAGATTATAATTTCAAGAATGCACTATTATGTTCAGTTTGCATATTTCCTTAATTCAGAAAAAATCACCTTGCCGTGTGAAGCTGTGAATACTGGTTTTGAATCTTTCAGTATTATTGCCTGCGGAGTTTCATGGGTCACACCGAATTCATTTTCAATTTTATCAGAGAGCTCCCTGTTGGAAATAACATCCACAAAATAAGTTTTCATCTGCATTTCGCCTTCGTTCCACTCGCGTTCCAATAGTGAGCGAACAACATAGCTGATTGAACATTTGGTAGAAAATTTGAATATTAAAACTTTTTCGCTGCCCGAAAGTGCTTTGATCTCATTGATCTTATCAATGGAATCTGCTTTGATCCAGTTCATTAATTAAATTCCGTTCGTTATAAATATTTAATAGTTTGTACAAAATATAAAAATAAAGGTTTAGTTATTCAATAACTAAACCTTACGTTAAAATTCCGGCCGGCACCGTTTAAAACGGTATCCTGAAGAATATTCCTAACACTGAAAATACAACTACAATGTAGAAAATCAAAAATCCAACAGCGAAACCGGCGCTTGCGCCTGTTGAAGGATAAATTACTTCATTATCATTATTCATAGATGCAATTTAACAATTATTTTCCAGAAATGTAATTCTTTAATTCAGTAACGCTTGATTCAAAATCAAACGCATCATAAACCTTGAAAAAATTCCCGGTATCGCACACTTTTTTATATGAATATTTCGCAATATCAAGTTTAGAATCTTCAAAGGTAAAATATCTCAATAATTCAACAATTTGTTCAGCTGTAAAGAAGTTACCGTCTATTGCGGTTTTTACGATAGATGAATTATAAGATTCAAAATTCCTGTTATTAATAGTACTTTTAAGATCTTTGAAATCGTCTTTTTTCATTACCTTGTACCGGCATTCATCTGTGGTTGTATACTGGTCTTTATCCTTATAATCTCTTCCGCTGTCACCGCATCTCAGTACATTTTCACCTAAAGGAATAAGCCTGTTGAATCCATATTTTTTCTTTTTATAGATAAGAAAGGTATTATATTCATCAATGACCGCATAAAGGTCACTGCCGGAAGGTATCTTAATTTTTCCGTCAAATATTACATCACCCTGAAGGTTAGGATCGCTGTTTACCCTGATAACCTTAAGTGAATGTTCGCCTGCAGGTAAATTATCAAACTCAGCGTAATTACCCGCACTAAGCGAGGAATTATCCAAAGTTACGGTAAAATTGCCGTCATCATGCAGTGATAACTGCAGGTATGAACTTTGTGAAAAAACAAATGCTGTAAACAAAATCAAAAAACTAAATCCTGCAAGGAAATTATTCCTCATTAAACATCATATCCTTTCTTTATATTTTAATTCCCTGAATTCAATTGAAAACCTGGTACCGTTTATCCGGTTTACTTCAATTACACCATCAAGCTGTCTTACCAGCGTATCAATCAGCTGCATGCCAAGAGTATCATTTTTATCCATATTAAAAGAATCGGGTATCCCGATTCCGTTATCATTAACTTCAAGAATGACATTTTCATCAGACCTGCGCAAATTTAACTCAATTTTTCCATTGTAACCATCCGGGAATGCATGCTTAAGAATATTATTGATCAGTTCATTAACTATCAGGCCGCATGGTATTGCTGTATCAATAGACATAAGTATATTTTCAGCGTTAATTGAAAATTCAATTCTTGCAGTGCTGATATTATAAGCTTTTAATAAATGTTTTACCAGGTCATTAAGATAATTACCTATATCTATCTGTGATATATCGGCAGATTTGTATAATTTCTCATGAATTAATGACATAGTTTCAACCCTGGAACGGCTTTTATTGAATATTTCCAGGTCACGGGGATCAAATACATATTTTGACTGCAGCTTAAGCAGGCTTACTATTATCTGCAGGTTATTTTTTACCCTGTGGTGAATTTCTTTAAGTAAAAGTTCTTTTTCTTTTAAAGATTTCCATGTAATTTCCTCTGCAAGCTTTCTTGCCGTAATATCTGCCGCAACTCCCAGTACCTGTAATGAACCGTCAGAGCCCTTTAAAGGTACCTTAATTGTCTGATACCATTTAGTATCTCCGGTTTTTGAATCAGTTACCCGCTCTTCCGGGATGAATTTGGGATGGCCGGTTGAAATGACTTCCCTGTCATTATTCCAAAAATGCTCAACTTCATGGATATTTGTATTAAAATCTGCATCGGTTTTTCCTATAAGGCTCTCAACTGTAGTTCCGTAATTTTCAGCTACAGCCTTATTAACCAGAGTAAATCTTCCGTCCCAATCCTTTGCGAAAACAAAATTAGGGTCAGTATCAATTACGGTTCTCAGGTATTCGCGCTGTGCGCGAAGAAGTTCTTCAGCCTTTACACGCTCGGTAATATCTTCAACAAGGGATGCAACACCTATGACCTCATTATTTTCATTGATAAGTGGTGTATTGTACCACTCACATAATATCTTTCTGCCATCTTTGGTAATATTTTCATTTGTACTTCTATCACCCCCGGATTTTCCGGTAAGACTTTTCCAAATATCCGATACATGCTGTTTGGATTCATCCGGAATAATTATCCCGGCTCTTTTCCCCAGTACTTCGGACTTTTTCCAGCCGAAAATATTTTCTGCTGAATTGTTCCATTCTACAATATCGAAATTCATACCCCATTCTATAACACCCAGCGGAGTTCTTTCCACATGCAAAAGCAGTTTTTGGCGTGAATTCCTCAACTCCTCTTCAGCTTTCAGCCTTTCTGTGATATCCTGCAGCGTACCAATGATAGCAAGTTTTCCGTTATACAGCATTTTTGAACCCTTAACTTCCACATCAATAACCGTATTATCTTTTTTAACCGCTTTAAAGGAATATTGAATAGTATTAACTTCATTATCAAGCCTCTTCCTGATATTTTCTACTACCAATCCCCTGTGATCATCAAGTACTACTTCCCGGGAATTCATTCCTGTCATTTCACCTCTTGCGTAACCGAAAATTTCTTCGTATTTAGGATTTACATATACATAAATATCTTCCTGCAGAATATAAATTCCTACCAGTGCATTTTCTACCAGGCTCCGGAATTTTTCTTCAGCATCTATGATAAAGCCTTCAGCCCTTGCCCGTTCATGGATTTCCTGTTTAAGCTTTACATTAGCTGCCTGAAGTTCGCTTGTTCTCATATCTACAAGCTCCTCCAGGTGTCCGCTGTATTTCTGTAGCTCCTGCTCGAGCAGTTTCCTGGTAGTAATATCAAAAGCTGAACCAAGAATCTCGTACACTGATCCGTCATCATTTCTTGAAAAAACAACCTCATGGCTTCTGAACCATCTGTATTTGCCTTCTGCATTAAGTATCCGGTATTCAAATGTCACAATGTCATTATCTTTTGCTTCATTATACCTGGCAATGTTTGCTCTCAGCTTTTTATTATCATCAGGATGGATATATTTTTCAAAGAACTTTTCACCGTGTTTTACTACATCATCTGCATCATAGCCAAGCAGTTCTGCAATTTTATAATTTGTAAAAGTAATTTTCGGTCCTTTAAGATCATAAATATACAATACGCTTGGCAGTGAGTCAGCAATTCTTTTAATGAATTTCTGGCTGTCAAGAATCTCTTTTTCCGCTTTTCTGCGGTCTGAAATATTCCTGAATACCATTACCACCCCGATCAGCTCACCGTTGGCATTTATAATGGGAGCCGCACTGTCATCGATCGGAATTTCCGTATTATTTTTAGTGATCAGGACAGTATGATCATCAAGGTTTACCACTTTACGGCTTATAACAACATTTTGGATCGGGTCAGGCGCTTTCTTACCGGTATCTTCATTGTAAATATTAAATACATGGTCTATTAACAACCCTTTGGCTTCAGATATTTTCCAGCCTGTAAGCAGTTCAGCAGTCTTATTAATGAATAAAATTTCGCCTGTTTTGCCGGTAACAATTACAGCATCCCCTATGCTTTCAAGCGTAGTAGCCAGCCAGTTACGGTTCTCTTCCAGGGAGCTCTCGGCCAGTTTGCGTTTATTGATACTTCTGTTCAGAAGAATTACAGCAACGATCAAAAGTGCGAATGCTATAATATTCCCCAAAACAAGGTTCATCAAAGTATAAGAAGAGCTTTTTTCAGCTTCAAGAAGCCTCAAATTCAGTGTTGTTCTTTCCTTAGACTGAATATTTTCTATACATGCTTTTATCCTGTCAACATAAATTTTACCTTTTTTTGTAAATTCCACCTGAGCTTTGAAATCTTTTAATCTTTTTTCCTGCAGTTCAACAGACTCCTGCAGCATATCTTTTCTGTTAAAAATTAATTTCTGCAGGGTATCAAGTGTCATTTTCTCACCATGATCAGTAACAATAGAACTCAGAACTGAAAATGCGCTGTCAATTGAATTTACTGAAGGGTAATATTCCTTCATAAATTCCTCATTGCCGGTTATAATGTATCCGCGGCGGTTTGTTTCTGCTTCTATAATATTTGAGTACAGGGATTCAGATGACTGAATGATGCGGAGAGACTTTGTTACTATTTCTTCATCTTCAAAATTAAACCTGATGTTCAAATAAATAACTATGTTGACAGATATTAATATCAGCAATGCTGCAATAAAGCCAATATTAATGTATTTTTTTTCCGGAAGCCGCTTCAAATTTTTTTAATTTATTCATTGATAGAAAAATTAAGGAGTGAGCTGCCAAATCAGAATAGAAAATAAAATGTTCTAAAATTAATGAACCGGAACATTTAAGGATTTCCAAAGATAAACAACATATATGAAATAGTAAATAAACAAAAACCAGCATTTTATTAAAAAATGCCGGTTTATAGTTAAAATCCGGGTAATCTTGTTTAATTAAAACACTTACTTGGATTTTGCATCAATATAAAGTGGCTGTAATTTTTCCTTAAGTTCCGGTTTAAATTTCATTGCAGATTCGAAATCAGCGGCAGCTAGTTTATAAAACCCGAGATTATAGTAACATATTCCCCTGTTTTCAAAAACATCACTGTATTTTGGATTCACATTTAGAGCTTTGATATAATAATTTAAAGCATTCTGGTAATCATCTTTTGCATAAAGTACATTTCCTAACTGGAATAATGCAAGAGTATCATTTGGATTAAATGTTACAGCTTTTCTTAAATCAGCCTCGGCCAGGTCTATCTGCCCCCTTTCAAGATATAAATTACCGCGGTAAGCATAAGCCTGTGAATTCTGTTCATCAAGTGAGATCACTTTCGAAAAATCTTCAAATGCCGCTGTATCCTGACCTGAAAAAAGCAGAAGCTTACCTCTTTCAAGATATGAATCTGTATCATTTACATTAAGCTTTATAGCAAAGTCGAAGTCTTTCATTGCACTGCTCAGTTCCTTCATCTTAAGGTATACCATACCGCGTTCGGTATATACAAAGTAAGGCATTAAACCTGAACCTTTAGAATTAATGGCTTTAGTATAATTTTCAATTGATTTGGGATAGTCACCGAGAGAATTATAAACAGTTGCAAGACCGTAATACGCCAGACCGTAACCGGGATCTAATTTAAGAGCTTTATTGAGATTACTAATTGTATTAAGAGTATCTTTTAAGCTATTATATGCCATTCCAAGGTTATAATAATACTTCAGGTTTGCTGAATCAAGTTTTATTGCCTTTTCGTAATTGGTAACGGCATCTCCGTAGTTAGCTGAACGCATATTTATTTCTCCCAGTGAAAAATAGACTTCCGGGTAGTTTGGGTCAAGGCTTAATGCTGTGTTATAATATTCAGATGCTTTATTGTAATCTTCGGCAAGCATGGCAAGATTTCCCATTTCAAGATATGCCTGAGTATATTTTTTGTCTAAATCTGCAGCAGTATTAAAATACTCCAGCGCGGTCAGATAATCTTTATTGTTTTTATATATCATCCCCATTCTGAAGAACATAACTTCATCCTTCTGGAAACCCATGTTGTAGGCATATGAGTAATCCGTAAGAGCTTTATCATACTGCTTTAATTCATAATAAGCGTTGCCGCGCTGGTAATATCCTTCATCGTGGCCGCTTGAGACCTTTAAATATTTTGTAAAGAGATCTACTGCTGTTTCGTATTCTTCAGCATTCAGCGCATCCATTGCTTCAGCAAAAGTAACGCGGGTTGAATCAAATGAGTAGGTGAGATTAGAAACAAATATTAACGCTGCTGCTAATAAAAGGAGTTTAATTCTCATTCCCGGTATAAATAATTTATAATTTAAAAATTCAGATATTCTTTTAAGCCCTGAAGGCCGCCTTCTCTGCCAAAACCGCTTTCTTTGTAGCCGCCAAAAGGAGAGGCCGGGTTAAACCTGTTGTAGGTATTGGACCATACTACACCTGCTTTTAACTGACCCACCATTTTAAAAATTTTTGAGCCTTTATCAGTCCAAATACCGGCTGATAGTCCGTATTGAGTATTATTAGCCTTTTCAATCGCTTCTTTGGGAGTTCTGAAAGTTAAAACCGAAAGTACCGGCCCAAAGATCTCTTCCTGTGCTATGCGGTTAGATTGAGCTACATTTGTAAAAAATGTAGGTTTGAAGTAATATCCGCGCTCAGGCAGACTGCACTCAGGCTGGTAAATACTGCAGCCTTCTTCAATTCCTGAATTCACCAATTCAGTAATTTTCTTAAGCTGCATTTTTGAGTTTATAGCACCAACATCAGTATTCTTATCAAGCGGGTTTCCTACTCTTAAACTCTTTAAGCGGTGTTTAAGTTTCTTAATTACAGTGTTTTTTATGCTTTCCTGTACGAATAATCTGGAACCTGCACAGCATACATGTCCCTGGTTAAAATATATTCCGTTTATAATACCTTCTATTGCCTGGTCAATAGGAGCATCTTCAAAAATTATATTTGCGGCTTTACCGCCAAGCTCAAGTGTAACTTTTTTATCTGTGCCTGCAATTGAACGCATTATCAGCTTGCCAACATCGGTTGAGCCCGTAAATGCTATCTTTTTTACTT
This sequence comes from Ignavibacteria bacterium, assembly GCA_030835085.1. GTDB lineage: Bacteria > Bacteroidota > Ignavibacteria > Tepidaquicellales > OLB5 > OLB5. Next base: position 23,111 of record JAUQWQ010000039.1, on the reverse strand, counting down.
TAGGGTGATTAACAATTGCTGCACCGGTATCACCTGCGCCGCTGATTATATTCACAACACCATCCGGCAAACCGGCTTCCTGAATTACTTCTGCTAATTTATATAGTGTTAGCGGAGTTGTTTCAGCGGACTTAATAACAACTGTGTTCCCGCACGCCAGGGCCGGAGCAATTTTCCAAGCTGCCATCAGCAAAGGAAAATTCCATGGTATGATCTGTCCCACAACACCTACAGGTGCAAACACCTGATTTGGAAACGCATATTTGAGTTTATCTGCCCACCCTGCATAATAGAAGAAATGAGCCAGGGCCAAAGGAACATCAACAGATTTTGATTCTTTAATGGGCTTACCGCCATCCATAGTTTCAATGACAGCAAATTCTCTGGCCTTTTCCTGCATTATCCTTGCAATGCGAAAAATATATTTTGCGCGCTCCTTTGCCGGAGTTTTGCTCCATACCTTATTATACGCTCTTTCAGCTGATAGTACTGCCCTGTTCACATCATCTTTTGATGCCGAAGCGACTTCAGAAAGCTTTTCTTCTGTTGCGGGATTTACAGTGGCAAAATATTTTTTTGCTTTCTGCCATTTGCCGCCTATAAAAAGATCATACTGCGATCTAATTTCAATATGATCTTTTGCTTCGGGTGAGGGCGCATACTCCCACACCGGCTTTTTGGAAACCGGGGAGCTGCTTTTTGAACTGCCATTACCATTAATGGCATTACGTGCTGAAGCAGATGAAGATTTTTCCCTGAATGTCATAATTACATTAAATTAAAATTGGGAAACAAAATTTAAACGCAGAACTAGAATGGTTCTGCGGATGAGCCTTCGCCGCCTGCCGGAGCTTCATCGCCGCAGCTCTCGCCATTTGTATCAACGAACTTCTTGATTGCATCAAGATTTTCGAGGATCATCTTGGCTTTGCTTAAGCCGAATGAAAATGTGAATTTTGAACCGGGGTTCAGGCAAATAAGTTTGTTTCCTTTGTATTCTGAGATTTCTGGCATTGTATTTTGTTTGGTTAGTTAATAATCTGTATACTTATAATTTTCTTCGTCTTTTATCCATGTATAATTCTCAGCAGCAGTAGTTTTGAACTGTTTTAAAGATGCAGTTTTATTTTCGCACTTATAGTTTTCTTCAAAAAATCTTTCAGCTTCAGATTCTTCACCTGAAATTTTTGATGTTATAAAAATATATTCAAAAAAAACATTGTAAGCAAAATCATCACAAACCTGGTTGCTCTTTTGGAGTTCATTAAGATTTTCTTTGATGTTAACCAGGTCCGGTCCAAGCATGCTTCTCCTGCTGTCCTCCGGTTTAATGTATTTCAGTTTGTTATCTTCATATTTCAGGAACCAGCTGTACCATAAACCAAGTACTGCAGGCGACATTCTTGAATTAACTGATAACAGGGGTTTCCCGAAAACTGATGTATCAACCTCACCGTTTTGAAGCATGTATAGCGGCTTTGCACTCTTTGTATGATCAAATATATACAAAAAATGAAATACATAAGGTGATGCTCCTTCTGTTAAATACAAAAGCATTTCATTGGAACCATCACCGTTGAGATCTATGAATTTATGTTCAACATAATCAGTAAATGAACTATCCATTGAAAAAAGTTCTTTACCTTTTTCTGTTATACTTAGTCTTCCCCTGAAAAATTCCGATCCGGAGCTGCTGATATTCACATCATAATCATAATACCTGAAACTGAAGCTGGTATCAGCATTCCCTGCCGAATATGAAGAAGCCGGTGCAAATACCAAATATACAAGAATTATTAAAAAAGCATGTCTAATCATTTGTAAAATATTCCGCTGATTGATATACGCCTGTCTGTTCTTTTCTGTACTGCATTAACAGGTCGTTTAATAATGATGATGCTCCCATCCTGAAAAGATCAGGTGTCAGCCACATATCACCAAGTGTTTCTTTCACTAAACAAAGATAAGCAATTGCGTCCTTAGTTGTCTTAATACCGCCGGCAGGTTTCATCCCGATAATTTTTCCGGTTTCATTGTAAAAATCCCGTATTGCCTCAAGCATCACCAGTGTCACAGGCAGCGTAGCTGCAGGCTGTACTTTACCGGTCGAAGTTTTTATGAAGTCGGCACCTGCAAGCATTGAAATCAAGCTTGCTTTCCTCACATTATCATATGTTTCAAGCTCACCGGTTTCAAGTATTACTTTCAAATGAGCTTCGCCGCATGCTTCTTTAATGGCTTTGACTTCATCATAAACATACCGGTAATTGCCTTCAAGGAACTCTCCCCTGCTGATAACCATATCAACCTCATCGGCACCCATATTTACTACTCTTTTCACTTCTTCAATTTTCAGCTTTAGGGGTGATTGTCCGCTTGGAAAAGCAGTTGCAACTGATGCGACAAAAACGCCGCTGCCCATAAGCGCTGATTTGGCAGTTTTTACCATATTTGGATAAACGCAAACAGCCGCTACGTGAGGTATTTCATCACTTCCATCAAGCGGTCTTACAGCCTTTTGGCACAATGCGTGAACTTTTCCTTCTGAGTCTTTTCCTTCAAGGGTTGTCAGGTCTATCATTGATACAGCCAGTTTTATTGCGTGAACTTTACTTTCTTTTTTGATGCTTCTTCCCGCAATAGAGGCTGCTCTCTCTTTTGCGCCTGTTTCATCTACTGCAAGGTGAAACGATTCAAGGCTGTTTATTGCTGAGTTGATATTCATATTTTGGCAAATTTACGCATATATTTGTTTAATAAAAACGAATTTCAGTTAATAAATTCAGAATTTTATGGATTATATCTGTTACTGCAAAATGTTATCTTTGTTGATTACTGAATATATAATTTTTAAAGTATGACTCCGCCAAAAACCAATAAAACTCAAAAAAGCACGCAAACCTCAAACAAACAATATTCAATTGCACAATATTTCGCAATAAGGGCAATTACCGGATTTTCAGTTTCACCGGACGGAAAAACCATAGCATATATAACCAATACGAACGGATTGCCTAATGTATGGACAATTCCAACAGATGGCGGCTGGGCCAGCCAGATTACACTGGAAGATAACGCTGTTTCATCACTGCATTATTCACCCAAAACCCATGAAATATTATTTTCATCTGATAACATGGGTGATGAAAATCACATGTTATATCTTATTTCTGCTAAAGGCGGAGAAGTAAAAGCCTTAACCCCGGGCCACAAAGGTTCCCAGGTTACGTTCTGTTCATTTAATAAAAAAGGTGATAAGATATTATTCAGCTCAAACAAACGTGACCCCAGGTATTTTGATACGTATATGCTTGATATTAATACAGGAATTGAAAAATGTGTCACAGAGTTCAGCGAACCCTCCCCGATTTCAGCAATTGGCTGGAGCGCTGATGAAAGATATATCCTTTACCAGAAGTTTTACAGTAACTCCAATCACGACCTGCTGCTCTACGATACAAAAACCGAAGAGATGAAAAATGTAACCGGACACAAAGGGAACATGAAAAATACAGGCGGTATGTTCAACAAAAAAGCTGATACAATATATTTCGTATCAGATTATGAAAGAGAATTCTTAGCGCTTGCATACTATAAGATCAGGACAGGTGAAATTGGATGGTTTCAGACTGAAAAATGGGATATAACAAATTACCTGCTTTCTCATGATGAGAAACACCTGCTTTATGCAGTTAATGATAGCGGTACAACAAAACTTAAGATGAAAAATCTTAAATCCGGAAAAATAAAAACCCTAAAGATCCCGAAAGGTAACTGCAATTCAATTGAGTTCACAAAGGATGATAAAAAAATTGTGCTTATTTTTGATTCACCCCAAAACCCGAATGATATTTATGTTTACGATATTAAAAAAGAAAAGATGAAACAGGTAACTTTTTCGATGATCGGCGGGATCCCGAAAAGTGATTTTACTGTTCCCCAGAGTATAAAGTACAAAAGTTTTGACGGGCTGGAAATTAACGGTTTCCTCTACATTCCAAAAAGCGCAAAGAAAGACGGAACAAATCCGGCAATAGTCTGGCCGCACGGCGGACCGGAGTGGCAGGAAAAGAACCTTTTCAATAAATACTTCCAGATACTGAATAACCGTGGTTACATCGTTATAGCTCCTAATTTCCGCGGAAGTACCGGCTACGGTAAAACTTTCCAGAGCAAGATCTATAAGGACTGGGGCGGAAATGAATTCAAAGATGTAATTGGAGCCTATGACTATTTACTTGCTACCGGTTACACTGATAAAAATAAAATTGCGGTTGTTGGCGGCAGCTTTGGCGGATTTATGACGCTAACATGCGTTACAAAAGCGCCTGAGCTATGGAAATGCGCTGTTGATATTTTCGGACCTTCCAACCTGATAACATTCTGCAACTCAGTGCCTGAACACTGGAAACCCGGTGTTGTTGAACTGGTTGGTGATGTTGAAAAAGATAAAGAGTTCCTGATGGAACGCTCACCGGTTAATTATATTGATAATATCACAGCGCCAATGCTTATTATACAGGGTAAAAATGACCCGCGGGTTGTGCAGGCTGAGTCAGACCAGATGGTGGAAAAGCTCCGCAGCAGGAACAAGGAAGTGGAATATAAAGTTCTTGAAGATGAAGGTCACGGGTTCAGCAAGGTTTCAAACCAGATTCTTGTATGGAACATGATAACCGGTTTCCTGAAGAAACATTTGAACTGATCAAGTAAATCATAATAAAAAGTAATAATTTAAAAAATAATTGGCAAAAACAGCAATAAATAAATTAATTGACGGCAAATTTATAGCATCACAGATAACTGATGAGATAAAAAAAGAATTAAGCCTTCATAATAACATTAAACCGGGCCTTGCACTGATACTTGTTGGCAATAATCCGGCAAGCGAAATATATGTTAAGATGAAGGAAAAAAAATGCGCTGAGCTTGGTTATCATTCTATTGTAAACAGGCTTTCTGAAAAAATTACCGAAGCAGAATTGCTGGCTCATATCCGTTCATACAATAACAGCAGCAAGATACACGGCATACTCATACAGCTTCCCCTGCCGAAGCATATAAATGAAATGAATATACTTGAAGCAGTTGATTACAGGAAAGATGTTGACGGTTTCCACCCTGTAAACGCCGGCAGGCTTATGATAGGCGAAAAATGTTTCACTCCATGTACACCGGCGGGAATTCACGAGCTGCTGAAAAGATATAATGTCATTACTTCGGGTAAAAACGCAGTTATTATTGGCAGAAGCAATATCGTCGGAAAACCTATTGCCAATATATTGCTGCAAAAGACAAAAGGAGCTAACTGCACTGTTACAGTTACACACAGCGCAACCGCTGGCATAAGCGAATTCACTAAAAAAGCTGATATTATTATTGCAGCGATCGGGAAACCCGAGTTCCTTAAGGCAAACATGATTAAAAAAGGCGTAGTGATAATTGATGTTGGAATTAACCGAATTGATGACCCTGAGAGTAAAAAAGGGTACCGAGTTGTTGGAGATGTGGATTTTGATGAATGCAGCAAAAAAGCATCACTTATAACACCTGTCCCGGGCGGGGTTGGACCCATGACAATTGCCATGCTGATGAAAAACACCCTTGATTCAGCTATGAAGAGAATTTACGGATAAAGAACCCTTTTTAAGGGTAAAATGATACAGCACTCCCACGGTACCTGCTTTATTGAAATAGGAATTAATCTCATAATTTTACCGCAAAATATTGAATATGGAAAAATCCTACATTGAGCTGGAAATTGCATTTAATGAATCCACTTATGACCTTATTTATAACAGACTTTACCTCAATGGCTTAACCACAATTCTTGAAGAAAATGGTACATTGAAAGTGTACCTTCCTGAATCAGATAAACAATTGGCAGATAAACTCAAAAGTGAGCTGATCGCAGAAGATAAAATCCCCGAAAATAACATTTTCACAGGCAGATTTGAAAATAAGGACTGGAATACGGAATGGGAAAAAACCATTGAGCCTGTTTATATTCTGGATAAACTTGTAATATATCCATCCTGGAAAAGGGATGAATTGGACCTTTCGAAAGGTAATATTCCAATTGAAATAGACCCTAAAATGTCCTTTGGTACCGGTCACAATGAAACAACCCAGCTTATACTTGAACAGATGAGCATGTTCATTACCCCTGATTCAGACAAATACCTGCTTGATTTTGGCAGCGGAACCGGAATTCTAAGCATTGCAGCAATTAAGCTCGGAGTTGAGAGTGCAGTGGCAATAGAAATTGATGAAGATTCAATTGTAAACGCTGTTGAATATATGAGCGAAAACGGTGTTTCAGGTGATATTGTTCTGCACCAGGCTGATATTGCTGATATTACAGAAACAGGATTTGATGTTATTGCAGCTAATATTACAAGTAATGTAATTATCCCGAATCTTGGGAACATATATGTCAAGCTGAAAACAGGCGGCAAGCTTTTTGTTACCGGTATTCTGAAAGAAGAAACCGAAACACTTATAAATGAGCTGACTAAACACAATTTTTTGATGAAAGAACTGAAACAAAGGGCTGAATGGTCAGCTTTTTACGCTATAAAACAATGATAAGATCTACAATCGATATAGGTACAAATACCATCCTAATGCTTATAGCAGAGTACGATGAACAAACCGGAAATATTAAAACAATACTTGATATACAGCGGGTACCAAGGCTTGGAAAAGGGGTTGATTCAAACCGTAATATACTGCCTGAATCCATACAGAAAGCAATAGATATACTTGAAGAGTATAACGATATCAGCGAAGACCATGATTCTGATAAAATTACGGCTACCGCTACAAGCTTTATCAGGGATTCACATAACAGGGATGAATTCATCAGCGCGATAAAGCTTAATACGGGAATTGAAATCGAGATTCTTTCCGGAAGTGATGAAGCTAAATGGACCTATGCCGGAGGCGTGTACGATAAACTTGGAAGTAATTCAAGACTAACAACAATTGATATCGGGGGCGGGAGCACGGAAATTACAACTTCAGCAAACCCGATTAACACATTAAACGATCTGCTGGCCGGGCAGATAACCGGAAAAAGCATGAATATCGGTTCAGTCAGATTAAACGAAAAATATTTAAATAACCACCCCCCTGCTTTTGATGATATAATGAACGCAGAGAAATTCATTAATGAACATTTAAAGGAAATTGATTTCGATATTGCAGGTACTGAACTTATCGGTGTTGCGGGTACAGTCACAACGCTTGGTGCAATAGTACTTGGACTTGATAAATTTGATGCAAACAAAGTTGATGGATTGAACATTTCAATCACTGAGATTGAAAGTGTGCTGAACCGCCTGATTCCAATGCCCATTGAAGAATTGTATGGCATGGGTGATTATATGACAGGCAGAGCTGATATAGTCATTCCGGGTATACTGATACTAAAATGTTTTATGAGAAAATTCGGATTTGATAATGTTAAGGTCAGTACAAAAGGCTTAAGGTATGGCGTGTTTTTGAGGGATGTTATTTAAAATAAAAACAAAACAAAAAGACTGCCACAAAGACTCAAAGACACAAAGAAAAGATTTATGATTTAGTTAGAAAACGTCCCCCCTTGTTTTTAAATCGAAGAACTGGCTTTGACATTGGGGGGATGAAGAACTTTAGTATTAATTTATCCACAATTAAACTTATATTTTGAATTCCAAAGATCCAAGATGGGGGCTGCGCCTTACACCACTTTGTGGCTGGAAGGTTTGTCTTCTGATTTTCAACAACGGGGTAACTCTGTATATCGAAACGCCGTTTCGATAGTATTTAATGTGCCTTCGTCAAAGCCAGTATCCCCTGGTAAACCAGATTCACCGCAATTGCCAGTATAAAAAATCCCATCATACGCGTTAGCACATTTATTCCGGTTGAACCGAGTTTTTTCATCAAAGGAATTGATAGTACGAGGAACAAATATGTTACTATACCTATCAGGAATATCCCGATAACTAATCCGACATAATCAAATATGTGCTTTGCGTTGGTTGATAAGCCTATAACAGCACCTATAGCTCCGGGACCGCTTAGAATCGGCATTGCCATTGGCATAAATGATATATCAACATTTTCCACTTTCGAAGCTTTTTCTTTCTCATCATCAGCTTTGGAATTCACCATCTGCCAGCCGGTGTTCGCTACAATGAGTCCGCCTGCTATCTGCAAAACTCCCAGCGAAATTCCGAATAACTCAAGCAGCAGCTTACCGATAAGCAGAAAGGTTATGAGAATAATAAACACATTTATTGCGACCTTCCGCGCTTGTGATTTGCGGAAATCCGGTGTATCATGTGCGGTCAACCCCGAAAATGCGGGCACTCCCCCGATTGGATTTATCAGCGGGAATAACACGCTGAACGCGACTCCTGTAAATGATAGCAGATCTGTTATGGACATTTTATATAAATGATGTTTCCGGTTATGATATAACAATGAATCTTTTTGAGCCCCCTTCTTTTAGAAAGTCGCAGACCTGACTTTGACATGGGAGGGTAGCTATTTTCACTTCAACTCTTTTATAATACTTCTAATTTATCTCGCAATACTTCAAATTAATAATTCCCAGCCCGTCAACGTACATTCCTGAAACACGCTTCTGCTTAAGGTAAATATACTTATTATAATACACAATTATCCAGGGCGAATCTTCAAATATCAGTTTATCAATTTCGTTATATACCTTCATGCGTTCATTAAAATCGGTTAGCTTTAATCCCAGTTCGTACAATGAATCAACCTTCGGATTCTTGTAATGAGATGTATTCGGTCCAACTGGAGTCTCATTCTTACTGTAAAACAGCGCGTAATAATTTTCGGGGTCGTAGTAATCAGCGCCCCAGTTGGCGCGCCAGAAGCCCAGCTTACCTTCATTCTGCGCTGAGCGGTGCGTAGCACCGAGCATCTCTTCAATTTGCAGATTCACACCTATTTCCTTCATCTGCGCCTGTAAAGCCTCACACAGCTCACGCTGTGATTCATCGTTGTGATAAACCAACTTTAATGTTAACCCTTTACCTTCAGGGTAACCTGCTTCCTTAAGCAATTGAACAGCCTTAAGTTTATCGTAGCTGTACCCTTTTACATCCGCTGAGTATCCCGGCATTCCAATAGGCAACGGACCGTTAATGCCCGGGGTTCCTTTATTCTTAAGTACAAACTTACAAATTTTTTCTCTATCAATTGCGTAGTTTAGCGCCTGGCGCAGATTTTTATTTTCCGCTAAGGGATTATCCTTGCCGCCCTCCATCTTTACATTAAGCATTATGCCAAGATATACCGTATTCAGATACGGCTGCTTTATGAGCTCAAAGTTATATTCCGGTTTAAGCTCGCCCTTATCATCAGTTATCAATCCAAACACATCAATTGAAGGCTTCTGGAAATCAAGCTTGCCCTCTTTGAAATCCAGGAACTCCGTTTCGGGACTCCGTATAAACGATACACTAAAACCGTCTATCTTTGGCAGCACATTCCCCTCGTTATCTTTAGCCCAATAATTTTCATTCTTGGCACAGGCAAGCTCTTTATCAACTTCCCATTTTACAAATCTGTATGGTCCCGTTCCAACTATCCTGAATCCAAAATCATCTTTATACATTTCAACTGCTTCACGGGGATAAACATAGCCGTACGGCATTGTAAGTATGCTAAGGAAAGGCGCAAATGGCTGAACAAGCTTAATTATGAATGTCGAGTCATCCTGCACAATGAATCCAGATATACCTTTCACTTTGTCGGGAGCTGCTGCGAATTCTTCCGCGCCTTCGACTTTATCTCTATAGACCCACAAACCTCGCGTTTTTGCACGCGGGTCGCAAACACGCTCATAGCAGTATTTAAAATCACTTGCGGTAACCTTACGGCCCTTACCGCCCGGGAAACATTTATCATCGTGGAAGTACACATCGCTCCGCAAATGGAATGTATAAGTCTTTCCATCTGGCGAAACTTCATAGCTTTTGGCAATGAGTGGTTGAAGCTTTGCCTCTTTATCGTACTCAACAAGTCCCTCGCATGTATTAATAAGCACATGCAATGCGGGATAGTTGTTACAGGTAATAGGATCAAGGCTCTCGATACCGTTCGGCTCGTTATACCTGAAAATTTTCTCGGTGGAGTCCTTTTTAGTACACCCAGTACCCGAAAATGATAAAAAAACAGCGAGAAGAATGCTTCCCGCTGTTAAAAGGCTTTTGATTGGTATTATCTTTTTAATAATCTGCTAATTATTTAAAGAAATGATGGATTTTGGTGAAATCTTAGTGCATCCTTGGGGACTCGAACCCCAGGCCTAATGATTAAGAGTCATTTGCTCTACCAACTGAGCTAAGGATGCCCACAAATATGCATTTTCTATCAATTTCATTCAATCCCTTTTTTTATATAGCTCTGAAAATATTTTTCAGAAGTGATTTTACAGCCTTTATGAAAAAGTATCATGCAATGATTTGCATAAAAGCAATATGCATATTAAATTCAGTTAATGATAAAAGGCAACCTCACCCCCCTGCCCCTCTCCTTAAAGGAGAGGGGGGAAAAGCCCGGAAATTTTTGGGTATCTCTCCCCTCGCCTGTAACGAATGAGAGCTAAACCTCAAACTTTAGAACATTGCTCCACTCTCCCTATGGGCCGAAGGACTTGTTTCTAAGTAGAGGGGTTAGGGGGTGAGGGAAAAAGGGATGCGGGAAAATATACATGAATGAATCACAAAAACATATCGATCTTAAATCACGAGGCTCTGGTGTTAATACAAAGAACCGGTTTGAGCAATTGGATATAGATTACGACCTGAGCACGTTTGATGAGTACTTTGATTCAGACCCCGAGCTTGTGAGAATTAAAACTAAATTCTACAATGATAACAGTAAATCAATACTTGCCAAAAACGATTCCCCTGACCTTGGGTTTGATTATAGTATAAATCCATACCGCGGTTGTGAGCATGGCTGTATTTATTGCTACGCCAGACCCACGCACGAATACCTGGGTTTTTCTGCGGGGCTGGATTTCGAAACCAAAATAATGGTCAAACGTGATGCTCCTAAGCTGCTCGAAGTAGCGTTCCGCAAAAAATCATGGGTGCCGCAGACAATTATGTTCAGCGGCAACACGGATTGTTATCAGCCAATTGAGCGCAAGCTTGGAATTACCCGTGAATGCCTGAAGGTATTCCTCAATTTCCGGAATCCCGTTGGCGTGATAACTAAAAATGCGCTCATTCAAAGGGATATCGATATACTCAGTGAGCTTGCAAAGCTAAATCTGGTTAATGTTGTGATAAGCATAACTACATTAAAGCGTGAGCTTTCACGGAAAATGGAACCAAGGACATCTGTTCCCGCAAAAAGATTGGATACTGTTTACAAATTATCATCTGCGGGAATTCCCGTAGGTGTAAATGCTGCGCCGATAATTCCGGGGCTGAATGATGAGGAAATTCCCGCAATCCTCAAAGCCGCAGCGGAGTGCGGCGCGAAATCCGCAGGGAAAGTTATGGTGCGGCTCCCCCACTCCGTAAAGGAATTGTTTGATGAATGGCTTAGGCGCGTTTACCCCGAAAAAGCATCAAAGATAATTAATCGCATTAAGGATATCAGGCGTGGTGAAATGTCGAGTCCACAGTTTGGCACACGCATGCGCGGCGAAGGCGAATATGCGCAGCATATTCATAACCTGTTCAAAACCTGCTGCCTCAGGTACGGGTTGAATAAAGATATTCAGCATACTCGAAAAGACTTATTCCGCGTTCCGCCAATAGATAAAATGCAGGGTGAACTGTTTATAGAGCAATAGAACAATACTGCGATATCCCAACAGCCAATAGTATTTCATTAGCCTGATAAATCCATAGTAAATAAATTTCGTAATTTGTAATTTTGTTAAACACATTTTTTTTAATGATACCAAAAATAAAATACTACAATGCGGCAATGGTATGAAACATTATTTGAAGATTACGCATTAACTTATGATCAGGAAAATTTCACTCAGGGCACATTTGGCGAGTGTGATTTTATTGAATCAGAATGCGGGTTTAATAAACAAACAAGGATACTTGATATCGGCTGCGGCACAGGCAGGCATTCAATTGAACTTACAAAAAGAGGATACAATGTTACCGGGGTTGATCTCTCGGATTCACAGCTGAAACGAGCGAAAGAAAAAGCGCTGAATGAAAAACTTACCATAGATTTTCAAAAACACGATGCCCGCAATTTGCCGTTTGCTAATGAGTTTGATTTGGCGATAATGTTATGCGAAGGAGCTTTTTCATTAATGGAAACCGATGAAATGAATTTCAGGATATTACAGGGTGCGGCTAATGCGCTTAAAGTAAACGGGAAGCTTATTTTTACGACTTTAAATGGGTTGTTCCCGTTGTTTCACTCGGTTAAAGATTTCTTCGATTCAAACAAGAAAGAAGGAAGCGCGGAGTATGGTAAGAATTCATTTGACTTAATGACATTTCGCGATTTTAATACTACAACAGTTAAAGATGATGCGGGGAATGATAAAGTATTGAACTGCAATGAAAGATACTACGTTCCTTCTGAAATAACATGGCTCTTAACTTCACTTGGCTTCAAACAGATAGATATTTTCGGCGCGAAGCTTGGCGCATTCAGCAGAAATGATAAATTAACAACTGATGACTATGAGATGCTGGTGATTGCAGTAAAATAATATACCAAATGACTGACAGTAAAAAATTAGTTCTGGTTAAGCTCCTTCACACGGTCATCTGGGTCTTTTTCAACGTGGTAATTTTCTACCTGCTGTATGCTGTAATACAAAATAAAATTGATATTTGGGTATGGGTTTGCCTTGGACTCATAGCGCTTGAGGTAATTATTTTGCTCATCTTCAGAAGCGTTTGCCCCGTCACATTGCTGGCGGAAAGATATTCAAATTCCGACCGGGCGAACTTTGATATTTACCTGCCTCACTGGCTGGCAAAGTATAACAAAAGAATATACACAGTAATAGTTTTAATAGCACTGGTAATTTTAGTTTACCGGTTGAGCAGCAATACTTAATAATATATAAACATAAAACATTATGAGTGTACAAAAACTTGCTTCAAATTACGCAGCGTATAATTTATGGGCAAACCGGCAGTTCGTAAAGTGGCTTTCAGCTAAACCGGGTGAACTTTTGCATAAAGAATTACCATCCAGCTTTTCAAGTATTATAAAAACGCTCAACCATATTTGGGCTACCGAAGAATACTGGTATTCTGTTATTGCCGAAACCCCCGATTTCGAAAAAAGATATGATGCAGAAAACCTGGTAACCGATGAGGTGTTTAAAGGATTATTAAACAGGTCTGAGTTACTTAAAAAACATATAGATTCATTATCAGATGCAGAGCTTGAAACTAAACTGAAAGTTGTGAGTCCATGGTTTGAGTGTGAACTTCCCAAATACGAATACCTGCTGCATGCTGTTAATCATGGTACATACCACAGGGGGCAAATTGTAACTATTGGCAGGAACATTGGAATTACAGACGCATCAAATACTGATTATAACTTTTATAATGTTATGAAGGATAAGCAGCCATAACATGATAAACTGCGTCAGAATAGATTCAGCAAACAAAGATTTCCTTAAGCTTGTAAATGAACTTGATGCTGACTTGGCCGAGCGTGATGGCAGTGATCGTGCTTTTTACAATCAGTACAATACGCTGGATGTTATAAAACATGTAATTCTTGCTTATGAAAATGATATCCCCGCCGGGTGCGGCGCTATAAAACATTTTTCCGGTGATACAATGGAAGTAAAACGTATGTTTACTCCCCTTAAATTTCGCTCAAGAGGCATAGCCTCAATGGTTTTGAATGAACTTGAAAAGTGGACACTTGAGCTTGGTTACGTCAAATGCATTCTTGAAACAGGTAAAAGACAGCCTGAAGCGATAGCTTTGTACAAAAAGAACGGTTATAAAATAATTCCCAATTACGGGCAATATATAGGAATTGAAAACAGTGTTTGCTTCCTTAAGGATTTAAATAATTCAGATAAAAAGTAATTTCAAAATGACATCAAAAGTAAAATTGTATCCCGGCACGTATAAGAATTATGCTGATGAGATATATAAGGCTATCAGGCATGAAACATTCGGCGAAGATATTGGGCAGAACAGCTGGCTTACAGCAGATGAATACCGTGAAATGTTTTCACTTCTTGGCTTAACCGGAAAATCTGAAGTACTTGAAATTGCTTCGGGTTCAGGCGGACCCGCTGTATTCATGGTAAAAGAAACCGGTTGCAGTTTGACCGGTTTGGAGTACGATAAAAATGGAGTGGATAATTCCCTGAAGCTGGCAGAAGCAAACGGACTAACAGGGAAAACAAAATTCCTGCATGGTGATGCATCTGAAAAACTGCCGTTTGAAGATGATTCATTTGATGCGGTTTGCACTATTGATGCTATCAATCACCTGAAAAACAGGGAGAATGTATTGAAGGAATTTTACCGTGTACTTAAGTCCGGCGGAAGGCTGCTGTATACTGACCCTATTGTAGTTTCAGGAATATTAACCAATGAAGAAATTGCAGTAAGAAGCTCAATAGGTTATTTTTTGTTCACTCCCTTAGGCGAAAATGAAAAATTGCTTTCAGCTGCGGGATTTAAGGATATCCGCTCAAATGATGTTACCGAAAACATGTCCTCTGTTTCACTGAAATGGTATAATGCCCGCGAAAAAAGGAAAGTCGATCTGCTTAAAATTGAAGAGGAAGATAATTACAATGGCCTGCAGAAATTCTTTAAAATCGTTCATACACTTTCATCTGAAAAAAGGCTTTCGAGAATAATGTTCTATGCTGTTAAGTGAAGGATCTGAGTAATAATGCCAAAGAAAGGTTCAATAAAATTCACCGCTAAAATTGATATAATCGGTGTTAATCCATTCGTCTATTTGCCGGTGAAAGTATTGAAGCATATCTTTGAACAGGCAAAAAAGGATAAAGGAAAAATTCCCGTACGGATAAAAATTGATGGACACGAATTCACACAGACGCTCGTTAAATACAGCGGAGACTGGCGGCTGTATCTTAATACCCCAATGCGCAAAGCAGCGAAAAAAGATGTTGGAGATAAGGCGCTTTTTGAAGTTGCGTATGATAATATTAAAAGAGTCATTCCGGTACACCCTAAGCTGGGCAAAGCACTTAAAGAGAACAAACAAGCGAAGAAAATTTTCGATAGCCTCTCCCCTTCTTTAAGGCTTGAGATAGTCCGATATATTTCATTCCTTAAAACTGAAGAAAGTATTGAACGGAATGTTACCAAAGCAATAAATTTTTTACTCGGTAAACAAAGATTCATTGGACGCGACCATCCATAACAAAAACCCAACTGACAAATTTTTGAATCATTAATCAATAAATGGAAAAGAACTACATTACTGAAAAGACCTTCGAAGGAATTGATTTTTCTGTTGAAGGATTTCATCCTGCTGAATATGACCAATGTACATTTAATAATTGTAATTTTGCTAAATGCGATTTATCAGATTCTGTATTTGCGGATTGCGGATTTAACGCATGTGACCTGAGTCTTGCGAAACTGGGTAATACTGCTATCCGTGATGCAATTTTTATTGACTGTAAAATGCTGGGATTGCGGTTTGAAAATTGTAATGAATTCGGGCTTTCATTTACATTTGATAACTGCATACTGAATGACAGTTCGTTTTATAAGATCAGAATCAAGAAAACTATATTTAAGGAATGCCGGATGCATGATACAGACCTCAGCGAGGCTGACTTATCAGCCGGCGTTTTTGATAAGTGCGACCTCAAAGGTGCAGTATTTAACAGAACTACACTTGATAAAGCGGATTTAAGGACAGCATTTAATTATTCTATTGACCCGGAGCTGAATAAGATAAAAAAAGCACAATTTTCCCTGCCATCTGTAATCGGCTTGCTGAATAAATATGATATTAAAATAGCCTAAATTGAAAACAATTATTTACAAAAAGGCTCATTATTTGCATAAATAATTTGATAATATTCTCATAAATTACAGGTAATAACAAATTAATTTTATTTATGAGAGCATTATTATTCGCATTAATATTGATATCCTTAACTGCATTTCAGGCTTGCAAAGATAGCGGTATTGTCACACCGGTGGACCAGTCAAACATAAATTTAGTAAGCGTTTACAGCACTAATGCATCAACAAACGGTGTGTATGTTCTGCCGATTAATCTGAGGGATTACGCACTTATAGCAGATGGCACAAACGGTATGCAGATAGTTGATATTACAATTATCAACCATCCTGATTCAGTTTCATCTTATGATACCGACGGCAACGCCAATGATGTTACTGCCGCTTATATTAACGGCGACCTTTATGCTTTTATCAGTGATTATGCTAACGGTTTTGTTGTTGTTGATATCGATGACCCTTCGAATCCATTTTTGATCGGCACTATAATTGTTACAGGTTTTGTAAATACTTCATTTATAGATCAAAGTAATAAGCTTGCCTATATTGCTATGGAATCAGGACAGATTCAGGTCTACGATATCTCTCAGCTGCCGGATGAACCGACATTTGTTTCTTCAATTCCCGTTGGTTCATCAGGAATTAACGGTTTGTATCTATCCGGCAATTACCTGTATGCGGCGGCGGGTAATAACGGCCTGGCCGTGATAGATGTTACCAATCCCGCAAACCCGCAGCTGAACAATGTTTTTAATACTACGGGTATAGCAAGCGATGTGGCTGTTAACGGCGGCTTCGCCTATGTGGCTGATTCATACAACGGTATGCTGATACTTGATGTAACTAACCCCCAGTCCCCGGTTTACAAATCAAAATTCACGGGTACCGGCCAGATACTCGGTCTTTATGCAAACAACAATAATGTTTTTTGCGCTGATAATACTTACGGCATTGAAAATGTGAATGTATCAAACGCGTCTTCACCAAATAAGGTTGGGTATATACAGACTAACAGCTCTGCAAATAATATTTTTTATTCCGGCGGATATATTTTCTTAGCAGCAGCCGAAGGCGGGCTGGGAATATATCAGCCAACAAGCAGTTTAGATAACAGGTAATAAAGCATATGAGCAATTTTGATAACAGCGAAAATCCGGAAGAAAGCAACAGGCTTTCAATTGAAGTGCTTGCGGCGCTTCGCAGGAAAGAAATTGAAGCAAAGCTTCATCCTGAACAGGCTAGAGAAATAGAAAAAGAAGAAACAAAAGAAACTTCTGAACCTGTTGAACAAACAGATTTGGTTGAACATACAGAATTGGTTGAACAAACAGAATTGGTTGAACAAACAATGCCTGCTGAAAAAACTGAACTTGTTGAACAATCAGAGCTTGTGGAAAAAATCGAATCTATTGAACATGAAGAGCCTGTTGAAAAAATAGAAGCAGAAGAAGTACAAACCCCTGTAGAACCGATACAGAGAATTGATATACCCCCGATAATAGGATCAGATATAAAGCTTGTTGAAACAGGCAGTTTTTACAATGAAACATTCACACCGGAAAACATGATCACCGATGAAACCATCGGACCGCCTGATATAACCATTGAAACTATCATAGCAGAAGAGCCTGATGATATTATTCCTGCTGAAACCAAAGCAGAAATAATTAACAAAACCGAAAATTCAGAAGAAGGATCAAAGCTCATCACAGATTTTGACGCGCATTTGTTCAGTAACGGTACGTATTACAAAGTGTACGATAAGTTCGGCGCACAGATAACAGTTGAAAGCGGTGCGAACGGAGTACGTTTTACAACATGGGCGCCAAATGCCGGCTCCATTAGCGTTATAGGTGAATTCAACGGCTGGCGTGAAGGTATTAATGTAATGGAAAAAGTCCATGATTCGGGACTCTGGTCAGTCTTTATCCCCGGTTTAAAAGAAGGTGATACATATAAATTTACAATTACCAGCAATGTTGATGGTATCCCCAGAAGAAAGATCGACCCGTATGCTTTCCGGAGTGAACACAGACCTAAGAACGCCTGTGTAGTGCATGATATAAGTAAGTATGAATGGAAAGATTCAGAGTGGATGGATGGACATACAAAAACAAACGGCAGTTCCGCCATATCATACAAAGATTCTCCTATCAATATCTATGAACTTCATCTGGGTTCGTGGAAAAGGAATTACAACAATCCTGAGTTCCCCAATGAATGGGGTTACTTAAGTTACAGCCAGCTTGCGCATGATATTGTAGACTACGTAAAACGAATGGGATACACCCATATCGAGCTTATGCCCGTTATGGAGCACCCTCTGGATATTTCATGGGGATACCAGGTCACACACTACTACGCGCCAACCAGCCGCTTCGGCACGCCTGATGATTTTATGTATTTTGTCGATCACTGCCACCAAAATAATATTGGAGTTATTCTCGATTGGGTGCCGGCACACTTCCCCGCTGATGAGCATGCGCTTGCTTATTATGACGGCAAACAAATTTACGGTTATGAAAATTATAAAAAAGGTTTCCACAAAGACTGGAACACTTACGTGTTTGATTATTCCCGTCCCCAGGTGTGGAATTTCCTTATTTCAAGCGCGCTGTTTTGGTTTGAAAAATACCACATTGACGGCTTAAGGGTCGATGCTGTCGCATCGATGCTTTACCTGGATTATTCCCGTGACCAGGGCGAGTGGGAGCCTAACATTCACGGCGGCAGGGAAAACCTTGAAGCAGTTGAGTTTTTAAAACACCTGAATAATACGATACATGAATATTACCCGCATGCTTTAATGATAGCGGAAGAATCCACAAGCTGGCCGGGAGTATCGCATACTGTGGAAGCAGGCGGACTTGGATTTGATATGAAATGGAACATGGGCTGGATGAACGATATACTTCTGTACTTCAGCAAAGATCCTATTCACAGGAAATATCACCAGGGGAAAATTACATTTTCACTTTGGTATGCTTTCAGCGAAAATTTTGTGCTGCCTGTATCTCATGATGAAGTCGTACACGGTAAGAAGTCACTGCTTGAAAAAATGCCGGGCGATAACTGGCAAAAATTCGCCAACCTCAGATTGTTCCTTGGATTCATGACGGGACACCCGGGAAAAAAGCTGAACTTTATGACAACAGATATTGCGCAGTATAATGAATGGAACAGCGAGGTATCACTTGAATGGGAACTGATAGAAAAAGTTGAGCTTAACCGCCAGCTGAATATTTATGCCGAAGATCTTAACCGCCTGTATAGGTACTCCCCTGCGCTGTATGAAGTCGATTTCGGTTCCGAGGGATTCCAGTGGGTTGATTTTTCAGATGCACTGAACAGTGTACTTTCTTTTTACAGGATATCAAGGGATAAAAAACAAATTCTGCTGTTTACTTTCAATATGACGCCGACAGTAAGGTATGACTATTCATTCGGTGTACCTGAAGCCGGTTACTGGAAAGAGATATTCAATAGTGACGCTGAAATTTACGGCGGCTCAGGAATCGGCAACATGGGCGGTAAGGAATCTGAACCGGTTAAGTGCAGGAATTGGGATAATTCAGTTAAGCTTACGCTGCCGCCGCTTGCAGTTAATATTTTTGAGTGGGTCCAGCCCGACCTAAATGCTGAAATAGAGCCCGGCATTGCAACTGTCGAAGATCTTTATGTAGATACCGATACCGGCGGCGGCGGGTGAATAATAAAGCAATACTGTAGCGTCGGCTCTTGGAACAGTCATAAAAGCAGAACACAGATTAGACAGATTTGACTAATTAATATAATCTTATTATATCAAACAAATAAAACTAAATTAATTTGAATATAGACAAACAAATAACTAAAGTTCGAAGAATTGCAATTAGCCTTGTATTTTTGGGATTCCTTATTGGATGTTATGGACTATTTGAAACTATTTGTGGTTATCAAGGTAACAAAATTTGGTTGGAACGGCTTGCATTATTAGGTGATTTCTGGAGCGGAACTGTTGTTGCTTTCTGGTCACTTGCTGGACTTCTGTTTGTATATTTAGGTTTTCTTAGCCAGCAAAAGCAAATTCAATTACAAGAAACTGCAATTGGAAAAGAAGATTATAAATCACTAATTGAAGATATTGAGAAATTGTTTGGAGACTATAATAATATTTTAAACTCGATTGTGTATAGAGCAGGTGTTACATATGAACGAAAAGGAAAAGATGCTATTCAAAAAATCATTGGGAAATTCTTAAACTACTTACACCCAAAGCTAGATTTACCTTTTGACATAAAAAAAGATGAATATAGAAACCATATACATACATCATTAGAAACTGTAAATAATGATTACCCTATGGATGCATATTTCGATATTTTCAGTAATTTATTGAGCGATATTAATAAGTTAGATTTTTCAAATAAACAGAAATATATGAAGAGATTAAATTCACAACTTTCAAAGTATGAACGGATTATTTTAGCATTTTATTGTTTAACAGACAAAGGCTCAGAGATGTTATCTATTTTAAACAAATGGGGATTTTTCAAAAAAATAAATGATAGTGACCTATCAGGTAAAGGATTTTATACCATTTTGTCTACCCATTAAATACATAACAATAGTTCCTTATTTTTTTCTTCATCTTCAATAAATCGCTCCATTTCTATAATCTCATCCTTAATCTTCTTCAAGATTTTCAGAATAGAAACATCGAAATTGATATATTCTAAAAATTCATAAACTTCATCGCTCCAATATTCTGAAATCTTCAAATTATATCTTGTGCGTCCCCTATTGTCATCATTAGACACTATAATGTTTTTTTTCAACAATTTATCAAATATCTCGGGTTTTTTATTTTTTAATTTATAAAACATACAATCAAAGTAAAACATATGCAATTTAGTTTGTATATACATATTTGTTATTGCAATACTATAAAAATCTATTTCATCTTCAGAGCCATAACTTGAGCCCATTCCGTTAATTCTCAATTCTCCTTCTGAGATTGATAAATCGAGATTTATTTTTTGCTTTTTAATATAATTATATATTCTTTCTTTTTCATTTATACCATCAAAAGCTAACAAATATCCCTTAAAAGCAACTATTAAATAATATTTATTGAAAGAAATTTTGTCAATCTCTGAACATAATTCTGAAAAGCCCCAACCCATATAGATTTTTTGCACCTTATCATTATATATTTTTTGCTTTATATTCTCAGATTGCTGACTTATTAACAATGCTGTAAAATATTCCTGCAATGACCTATGTATAAAATTATATTCTATTCCGTCTTGTAAAATTATTGGAACCGATACAGTCAAGTCCTGGATTATGTCATTTACATCAAAAGCATAATCGAACTTTTCTTTGATTATTAATAGCTTCTTGGAAAGATATTCTAAGTCAAAGCTATACTTATCTTCGAAATAAGAAATATACGAGAACCATTCTATTATTTTCTGAATTTCATCATTTTGTAAACCTGTTTTTCTTTCATGTTGATAGCCCCCCCTTTTTGTAATGCTATCATGTCTTGTACATAATGTATCAAATACATTCCAATAAAATTTACTTTTTAATGTTGGTAACACAGGATGTGTGGCAAAAACTAGAATAAACATAGATAATAATAATGGATTGCTTATATATGATTCATAAACTTTACTATTTCGAATAGCCTCTATAATTTTTGACGCTAATTGATCATCTTCGGCTTCCTTTAACTCAAGTTTAATAAATGTTTCTATTTCATCTTTACTCAAAGGTTGAATACTGAAATTATCAAATCTTGGGAAAGTTTCTATATTAACACCCGGGCGTGACGAGATAACAAAATAATTTTGATCGTA
Organism: Ignavibacteria bacterium; assembly: GCA_030835085.1. Lineage (GTDB taxonomy): Bacteria > Bacteroidota > Ignavibacteria > Tepidaquicellales > OLB5 > OLB5. Next base: position 1,255 of record JAUQWQ010000039.1, on the reverse strand, counting down.
TACGTCTATAAATGTTTCTATTTCACTTGTACACATGGACAATTTCGTGTTTTGTATTTCATCATATCCATCAATTAAGAATAAAAATTCACCTTTCGTTAACAATCTTTCTAATATTCTTTTATTTGGCGCTAGCTTGTTATTGAAGATAACCTTGTAAATATAGTCCATAATACTTCCGTCAAAGTCATTAAAATTTCTCAACTCAAAATAAATTGGTATCTTAAATTTTAGCTCAATTGACTTTAGAAAAATATACTTAAGGAGCATACTCTTTCCACTTCCTGCACTACCAATAATAGTTGCATATCTCGAATTATAAAATATTTCTTCAAAATTTTTCTCAAGTAATACTTTATAGTTGATATTATTTTTACTTTGAATAGTAGTGGGAAAATAAATATCCAAGAAGTTTACTTTCTCAGTTCTAAATAAAAAGGTTTTAGTAAAAAGGAACTTTAGTCTGTGAGAATTCAAATAAGCGGGGAGTCCATTATCTAAAAAATATTTGGCTTCATCTTTTGCATCCTTCAATAAATCCAATAATGGAGCTTTAAAAGCTCCAATTAAGGCCATTACTTCTTTATCCATAATTGTCTTCATTTAATATACGAGTTGTTTTTAAAATTTAGTAATTTCTAGATTAAATAAAACTATATATTTTTCCCCTATCAAATTATAAAACATATGTTTAGTTTCGTAAAATTTCAAATAACCAAACTTCATCCAAATGAAAACATCCGGATACAGCTTTAAGGTACTGTTCGCAATTACAGCCTTGGTTTGTTTTTTAACATCATCAAATGTATATCTTTCAGCGCAGGATTCAACAGTAACTCAGAATAAAGAATCACAATCAAAACTCACTCCCGCAGATGCTCTTCAGATGATGAAAGACGGCAATTCAAGATTTTTGGATGGCAAAATGATTCAGCGTAATTTAACCAAACAGGTTTTGGCTACTTCAAAGGGTCAATACCCGTATGCGGTTTTACTAAGCTGTATTGATTCGCGCGTAGCGCCTGAGATTACATTTGACCAGGGAATTGGCGATATCTTTGACGCGAGGATAGCTGGTAATTTTGTAAATGATGATATCTTAGGCAGTATGGAATATTCCTGCAAAGTTGTTGGCGCAAGGCTTATATTGGTTATGGGACACACAGAATGCGGTGCAATTAAAAGTACCATTGATGACGCGCAGCTTGGCAACATAACCCAGATGCTGGCAAAGATCAAGCCCGCTGTTGATAGA
>JAUQWQ010000038.1 GCA_030835085.1 Ignavibacteria bacterium | reverse complement strand
GTCTGATGCTTCTGCTAGTCTAAATTTAGGCCTGTACCTCATTGCAAATCCTTCGAAATTTATCTCCGGATGTGTAACAGAAAAGATGAGTTTCCCGCCTTTTTTTAAGATTCTATAAAATTCTGAAAACACGGGTTTCAGATTCATGATGTGTTTTAATGTCTGCCCGCATGACACTTTATCAAAATACGATGCTTTGAACGGAAATTTTTTATTGATATCATGAAGTAAGAACTCAACTTCGGGAATTTTTTCTTTTGCAATATCCAGCATTTCGCTGCAAAAATCTAAACCTATCACTTTTGCGCCTGCATTATGAAATTCTATCGTATATTTTCCTGTTCCGCACGCTGCATCTAAAATAAACTCATTCTTCCGGGGATCCGTTAATTTGATAAAATCGGTATGCTCAACCAGGGTATGTGGATTAGGGTGTGAATCATATGTTTCAGCCCATTTTTTGTAGGCATTTAATGTTCGGTTCATTTTTTTTAGAATACTTATACAAAAATTATATTTACAGTATTCAATTACAATATTTAAATTATTGACTTAAGTCAATGCGCACTCAAATTCCAACCTTTATATTTAAATTGTCAAAATAGATAATTTAATAAATTTATAATTTCAGGAGGAAATAAATGGGCAAATTTACATTAATTTTGATAGTATTTTTTTCATTTATAATAGGCTGCGGTAAAACAGATACAACCAAAACAACAGATAAATCAAGTGATAAAACCACAAAACAAACGCCAATCGGACAGTCAAACGTAAAAGATGATGTTTCAGAAAAAGACGTTGTTAAAATTGCTGCCGGCTCACCTGACCATACTACCCTTGTGAAAGCCCTGCAGGCTGCTGAGCTTATTGATGTACTCTCAAATGCGGGTCCGTTTACAGTATTTGCACCAACCAATGCGGCTTTTGATAAACTTCCGGCAGGAACACTTGATGATCTGCTTAAACCCGAAAACAAACAGAAACTAACTGATATCCTCCAGCATCATGTAGCTGTAGCGGTTTATTCAACTGATATGCTGCAGGACGGACAGACCATAAACATGGTTGATGGAACCAATACTAAGATATCTAAAAAAGAGGGAGTTATCCTTATTGATAAAGGTAAGATATCGGCATCTGTTAAAGCTACTAATGGTATAGTCCACATCATTGATGAAGTAGTATTGCCGCCAACTAAATAGTTACTCGATTTTTAAACAGTATCGATAAAATTGATCCTGTAGAGACGACCCGCTATGCCTTGCCGAAAGGTATGGGTGGGTCGTCTCATTTTTTTAATACTTCCCGGAAATCCACTTTCTTTTGGCATTCAGTTAAAACTTATAAATTCATATCTTTGTTTTAACAGTATGGAATTTATACAAAAAATGAGAAATTAATTGTTAATATACCGCTACATATTAAAGGCACATTTTGCGCCATTTATAATTTCTTTTTTTATTGTTATTTTTGTTTTTACGTTCCAGTTTATTTATAAGTATATAGATAACCTGGTAGGTAAGGGCTTAAGCTGGTGGATTATCACACAGTTAATAACCCTGAATCTGGCGTGGATGGTGACCCTGGCGGGTCCCATGGCGGTTCTAATAGCCACGCTTATGGCTTTCGGCTCTTTGTCATCTACGAATGAAACAACAGTAATGCGCGCATCGGGCTTAAGCCCGTTAAAGCTTATTTTCCCCGTTCTGATATTTTCAGGTATTTTATGCTACGGACTGATACTTTTTAACAATAAAGTTCTCCCGGAAGCTAACCACAGAACAAGGGTTTTAATGACAGATATCCAGCGTACCAGGCCGACCTTCGTAATTGAGGCTGGCAGGTTCACTGATGATATCAGCGGTTACAATATGCTTGTGAGGAAGACTTTCGAGAATTCAAATAAGCTCGAAGGTGTTTTCATAATTGATAATTCCAACGCGGTTTATTCAAATACACTCACTGCAGATAGCGGTCAGATAAATTTTTCCAATGATTATTCAAAAATAATCCTGGATCTCTACCAGGGTGAAATTCACCAGATAGATAAGAAAAATCCAAACGGCTCGTACCGCAAAATAAAGTTTGAAAAGCACATTGTATCAATTGATGCAGCCGGGTTCGGTTTCAGCAGTTCAGATGAAGGCGCTTTTTCAAGAGGTGACCGTGAGCTTAGTGCAGATTCAATGCGGAGCATTGTGAATAACATCAGCAAAGGATTTATTACAGATAAAGAAAACTCTGTAATACAGCTGCAGAGTATCGCAAAAGAGCTTGCAGCGTTTAATTATGATACAACAAAGCTTGATAGCACAGCAAGCAATCTAAACAGGATGAAGATCATGTCCATCCTTAACAGGTACAAAGGTTTGAAGCAGAAGTACATGACCCAGAAAACAGTTGAGGCTTCGAACAACAAGCAGATTGATATGTACCTTGTTGAGATCTACAAAAAGTACTCAATTCCGTTTGCATGTGTTATATTTGTACTGATTGGAGCGCCGCTTGGAATGATAACCCGCAAAGGCGGATTTGGAGTGGCGGCAGGAATGAGTTTAGGATTCTTTTTATTATATTGGGCATGTTTGATAGGCGGTGAAAAGCTGGCAGATAGAGAGCTTTTGAGTCCTTTTTTAAGCATGTGGGCAGCAAACATAGTATTAGGTTCAGCAGGTATTTATTTGGTTTTCAGGGATAGCTTAAACATAAAAAGATTGTTTAAAAATAAAACAATTAAAGTTAAGCCAGTTTGATTTTAATGGTCAAGTCCCGGGCAACGGTTTTTTGCCTAACCCCGCCAGGTTCGAAAGAAAGCAACGGTAAGCAAAAGATTGTGTGATCCGGGTAACTTGACCTTTTTTATTTCTAACAATCCAACCCTTTTGTTGGTGTTGTTAGACTTACTCTGCCGGAAGCAGAGGAAGTTCATCAATAAAATATATTATTATATATCACTTTATAGAATATTACTAAATTATACAAATGGAAAAAACCAGGATTTTAATATCAGGATTAGGCGGCATTGCACAGATAGCTCATTTGCCGATACTTTCAAAAATGGATAATGTTGAAATAGCAGGCGTTTGCGATATTGACCGCTCTAAAACTAAAACCATTGCAGAAAAATATAATGTTAAAAATGCATTTACATCACTTGATGAAATGCTTGATACTGTTGATGCTGATTGCCTTGTGGTAACATCACCAACAAGCCTGCACCATGAGCAGGCAATTAAAGGATTGAAAAAAGGACTGAACGTACTGGTTGAAAAACCGCTTGCAAGGAACTACGAAGAAGCCTCAGCGATAGTTGATGCTGCAAAGAAAGCTAAAAAACTTTTAATGGTTGGTATGAACAACCGGTTCAGACCGGAAGTAATGATGCAGGAAAGTTTTGTTTCCGCAGGCGAAATTGGCGAAGTGTTCTACATTAAAGCCGGTTATCTTAAAAAAAGAAGTACTGCCGAAAAATGGTCGGTTAAAAAAACTGAGTCAGGCGGCGGTGTATTTATGGACCTGGGAATAGTTGTACTTGATATATCATTGTGGATGATGAAATTCCCCAAAATCAAAAGTGTAAGCGCAGTGAATTTTAACCATTCATTTAAAGATGTTGAAGATTCATCATTTGTACTGCTGAGATTTGAGAACGGTTCGACTGTTTCAATTGAAACCAGCTGGACACTGCACAGGGCAACTGACATGTTTTACTGCAATGTCTACGGCAAGGAAGGAAGCTCAAGTATCAATCCGCTGCGTATATATAAAAACATGCATGAAACGCTTGTGAATGTTACACCGGTCAAAATTGAAAAACCGGCAAACCTGTTTAAGCGTACTTATGAGTATGAGCTGAATAATTTCGTAAATTCAGTGCTCACAGGCAAGCGTTCGCTCTCTGATGGTTCCGAAGCGCTTGACAGGATGAAGATTGTTGACGCGATATATGAATCTGCCAAAGCAGGCAAAGAAATTTCATTCAAGTAAACTGAATTGATGATAAAAAAGATCGGTATAATAGGGGCGGGAACAATGGGCAGTGGCATAGCCGCGGCTGCAGCTATTAATGGATTTGAAACACTTCTGTATGATATTTCACCGGAGGCTGTTCAAAAAGCAGTCTCCGGTATTTCCAAAGGATTCCGGAAGCTTGAAGAAAAAGGAAAGATCGATGCTGATAAAAGAAAAGCTGCCGAAGGAAATATTGTTCAGGTAAATGATTTATCCGGTCTGGCTGATTGCGATATCATAATTGAAGCTGCAATTGAAAATATCGATCTCAAAAAAGAGCTTTACAAAAAGCTCGATGAAATTTCTAAACCCGATGCTATACTTGCCACAAACACATCTTCATTTTCAATAATATCAATATCTACAGCCGTAAAGAATAACCCCGGCAGGGTAGCGGGAATGCATTTCTTCAATCCCGCGAACATAATGAAGCTTGTTGAGGTTATTAAAGGTGAGTTCACCAGCCAGGAAACCGTGAATGCGGTTACTGAGCTTTGTAAAAAGCTCGGTAAGGTCCCGGTGTTATGTATGGATACTCCTGCTTTCATTGTAAACAGGGTAGCCCGGGCATTTTACGGCGAATCACTGAAAATTATGGGTGAAGAAAACCTTAGCGCTGAAGTAATTGATAGTATTATGAAGGAAGAAGGCGGCTTCGCTATGGGACCCTTTGAGCTTATGGACTTGATAGGCATCGATATAAATCTATCGGTAACAAAATCGGTTTATGAGGCTTTCTTTTATGACCAGAAGTATAAACCAAGTCCTATACAGCAGAAGATGGTAGACTCAGGCTTGCTTGGCAGAAAAACCAAACAGGGCTTTTATAAGTATTAGTTTAATCCTGAGGCACGAAGTGAAGCCACGCCTTAAAACCGCGGAGCGGGAGGAAGGAAGGATCTCATTCGCTGAGAGAGTTATCAGCAACAAACATTTTATATTTAATTTTTTATTATCTTTGTATAACAAAACAGCATAAAACAAATGCAAACACTACTAAAAATATTGGGATTTGTAACCATCTTTATCGGAATAATTGCCGGTATATATGTTATTTCTGATGCATTAAGTCTTTATGCAAGTTTAAAGGGTGCGCCGAATCCGTATATGGAGCAGGTTTACCTCATAAAAATTGTAGCCGGCGGAGCAATTATACTTTCATCAATTGTTTCGGGAATGCTCTATCTCAGCTTCGGGATTGTAATTGAACTGCTCGACAGTTTAAATCACCGTATCATAATGTTCCTTGATGCCCTTGAAAAATCAAAGAACCCCAAAAAGGATGATGAATTCAGTTATTAAGAGTCAGTACATGAAATTGAAAAAGGTCAAAGTATAAAACTTTGACCTTTTTTGTTTATATGCTGTTCATGAATATATAAGTACAGTTTCAAAGTACAGTCTTCGTCTGGGAAACCCAAACGGGCAAATCATGGTCAATCTTACCCAGCATCATATTCAAATGACCCTTATGATGCAAATTGTCAACTATTACTATTGCCGGTAATTTACAGATACTGTAAATGACTTTGTCTCTCCGACCGGATACCTTATAAAAAAAACAAAGGTCCATTCAGGGTTCGAGAAAGTTGTCACAATATTCCAGTCTTTGATTTCTTCTTCTTTGTTTAAGTTATCAAAGTAGTTAATGCATATCTGTTTTACTGTATCAAAATTATTTACATTTATTGTAAATATGTGACCAACCCATGTTCCACCCATTCTGTTTTTAACTTCATAGTTGTCTGAAATACGGATTAGTTTATCAAATTCATCCTGAGGGAGATACTGTGTGCATACAGAATAAGTGCTGATAAAGATAAAGAATAGTATAAATTTCATTTTACATATATTGGAATATTTTATCCTATAGTATATTTTTCGTTTGCGATACCCACACCGGCAGATCATGATTAATCCTGCCCAGCATCATATTCAATTGACCTGTGTGATGCATTACATGCCGCATATTGTACATTGTAATTTCTATCATGCTGTAATCCTTCCAGGGATTCTTCCACCTGTGAGCCGCCTTTACTTCATCCATATCCTTTAATAGACTATGCAGCTTGCTGCGGCAATGTGCAGTATAGGTCAAAAGCTCATCTTTGCTGTAAATTTTCTCAGGCATAACTTCATCAATATCTTCTTCCTTTATAGTGAAAGGTGCAGGCATTTTGAAGTTATCAGGATCCATATCAAGATAATAATCAGTAAAAAACAATGTGTGGAAAGTTATATACCAGTAACTGCTCCTCACTTCATCAATATGTTTCGCATTAAGAGTGTCCTTACCGGTGGAATAGTTATATGTCCACAAATCAACCGGACATTTTGCAATAGCATTTTCAAACATATCAAGTGCTGCACCGAATTGTTTCCACAATTCTGTTTTAAAATTATCCATATAAATTCAAATTATTATTTATTTAATAAATTTTACTATCAACAACTTCAAACATTTTGGTTTTAGGATCTGTCATTACTTTGCCGTCTACTTTCTTCCATAATGATTGAAGCCTTCCCAACATTGCAGCAGCTTCATTTATATCAACAAACTCAAGCTCAATTATAACATAGTTTGGATTATCAGACAATCTTGAAACTCTGTGACTCTTAACTCCTGATGCAGCACGGTCCATTGGATCATTTTCAAAAGCTTTCTTCCAGCCTTCAAAATCCGGAACAGGATGCTCAATTTGCAGTATTATCATAATAATTATAAATTAATTTTAGTTTGCGATACCCATATCGGCAGGTCATGGTCTACTTTTCCAAGCAGCATATTTAATTGCCCAGTGTGATGCTGAACGTGCCGCATACTGTGGAGCAGGTGTTCTATCATGCTGTAATTTCTGCGTCCGTTATTCCATCTCATATTGATTAATTCTTCAATTGGTCTGCCTATAAGTTTGCGGGCTTTTTCTCTTGAATGTCCAAGGTATGCAATCAGCTCTTCCTTCGTGTAAGTTCTCTCCGGCATTATTCCTGATGGATCCATTTCAGACATTGTATACGGCTCAGGCGGATGAAAATTTTCCGGGTCGGTTGTCAGGTCGTAATCAGTAAAGAATAAACAGTGGTATGCGTTATACCAGAATTTATTTTCATCATCCCAAAGGCTATCGGGACATTTAACAAGCGCGTTTTCCAGCATATCCAGCGCTGCGCCGTATTGATTCCATAATTCAGCTTTTATTGTGCTTTCCATAATTTTTAAAAAGTTGAGAAATATAGTTTATTATGGAATAAATATAAATGACTTATTATTCGTATGTGTATCATTGAATGATATTTTTGTAAATTATTTATATTTTATCTGTTTCTAAAAATTGCTATATTTGTTAATTATCACAATTTTATGCCCTCGCAAACCACGATGTAATCGTGATGAAGTCACGCCAAAGGCGTGATAGTTCAGTAGGATACTAGAAACACAAGATTTCAATCTGCCCTCGCAAACCACGATGTAATCGTGATGAAGTCACGCCAAAGGCGTGATAGCTCAGTAGTAAATTGCCCTCGTAGCTCAGTAGGATAGAGCGTCGGTTTCCTAAACCGCAGGCCACAGGTTCGACTCCTGTCGTGGGTGCTCTTTTTGACCCTTTCCTAAACCATTAGTTACTAAATTAGTTACTTTGCTGCCTACTAAAAGAACTTGTTAGTTTAATTTTAATTTTTATACCTTACATAAATACTTAATATGATAGATAGAACAGCTCCAAGGGGCTCTAAAACGCTCGTGAGATGTATCCAAGAAGTGAGTTTAAATAACTTAATAGCAGTTATTCCAGTAAATGATAATCAAGGAATGCAATTGTTTTACTATCTGGATTACAGAACGCAATCATCTTGTCATTAATCATAACGAACTTAAAAACATCACTTGAAATATTGATATATATCGTTGAAATTCCACCAATGTCTTTTGTATAAACTTCGGTAATTTCATAGTTGAGAATATTGTTATTATTATCTTTTACCGTAACAATATTCAAGACATAGTTAAATGTAATTAAGTGAGTAGCCACAGCCTGTTCAATAATCTCATTACTTGAGTTTTTGATGAAATATTTATCCGATACATATTTGAATATTTGAGAATAAGATGATTGACATAAAAGAACAAAGATAAAAAATTGAGTGAGTAATTTCATTTTATTTCCTTTGTTAAGACCTTTATAAATTTCTTAATATCTTTTAACGTAAATTCAGTGTTTATAAAAGAATTCAATATCAGTTCTTTATTATTAAGTTTACTGATATCAAAATCGATAAATAAATATTCGGGCAAGGATTTATCTGAACCTCTCCACAGGAGATAAGGAAGGATTTCATTATGTTTTGTTACAAACGAACTGTTATGAATTGAATCAAAACCACCTACCCAATCACCAATCTTAGAATCAACAAGCTCTTCATTTTCTTTATAGAATTTGTCAGTAATAAAGAAATCTATATAGCTTTCATTATCACTTTTGAAGCCTAAAGAAATATTGTTTTCCTTACTGTACTTTAGATACTTACCCTGTATAGAGTTTTCATACCAAAAACAAAAGTAATCTGAATTTGAATTTTTCCAGTATTTATCTCGATTTAATTGAACAAAATACTTCTTGTTTTCCAGTTCATTGTAATTATCGAAATCAGTGTTAATGTCATTAATCAATAAGAGGATTAATTCTTTGAAATGTTTCAATTCTTTTGCAACTTTTAAATCGTAAACCTCAGAAAATATTATTGATGTATGCTTATTCATTTCATATTAAATTTGTTAAGTTTTTTAATTTATTTCTTTTTTTGACTATTGCTGCTATTAGAAAAATATATATCGTAATTACTAAAAGGACGCAAAAAATCACAGAGGAAGTAATATAATTTATACCTATAAAACTAAATATATTAAGGAAGTTAACCGAGACGCTGAATAACCAGTCTGAAAACTTACTAAAATCCTGAATGAAAAATACGGCTATCAACAGCAAAGCAAAAAAAACTAACTTTGTAATATGATTTTTAAAATAAATGTCAATTAGAACAGTAAATGTAAAAGGTATAATGACGTAATAGATTATTATATTAATTTCATTATACGTCAAGCCTGTATTTTGTGCAATTGAAAATAGAACATTTGCTACTATGTTAAATATTGTTTCCATATTTATGATGTTATTAAATGTAATAAAAAAAGGGCACACCTTATCAATATGACATGAACAGAGGCATCGCCAGACGCCTGCAACCCAAGCATAAAGACGCAGTGTACCCATGTATCGGGTACAGCATCTTTGCTTGTCCTGGATTGCTATGAAAACTGGCGATTTTCTGTTCTGAACAAGAACAAAGCACTGTATCTATAAGAACAACAATACTTATTCTAAACTATTATAAAAATAGGCATAAAAACCAATAATATAAATAAACAACAGAATGCCCTAAAGTATGAAGTTAATAGTTGGCTTACGGTCAATTAGAACTAACTAAACTAAATAAAGTAATATATGTTTCTGAATGGAATCGAATTTAAGCATTTTCCTTTATCTCAATAATGCATTTTTGGTATTGTAAAATTCCAAGTTTAGTAACCTTTGATTTTACAACCCAAAAACTGTAATATTATTTATGTTCCCGGAAACTACGAAATAATATGTTTAGCTTATTTAGTTAATTATTAACAATCTATCTGAAGAAATTTCCGATTATGGAAAATAATGTCATAAATTCTTACTGGAATAATCAAATGAATAATGGAATTATATTCCAGAAATTTTAAACTAAACTACAAAGAGTAAAGTATTTTCGTATGAAAATACTACTGTTATTAGAATCAGTTTTATTAATATTAGTTTTTATTATTCATTAGTTTAATTTAATTAAGTTTTATTATTTAAGTATTATTATATAAGTTTTATTATAGTGAAACCTTTTAAAGTACTTCTTGGAATCCACATGAGAATTAAATAAGTACTCATTTGAAGTAAGAACAAATAAAATATGGATTCTTGTTAAAGGAATTCACTCAAGCATTTCATCGTCTCGATATTGTTTTTTATAATACTCAGCTTTGATAATATATTTTGGTTTTCTAATAATATCTCTTTTCCTGTTTATTTCTCCTATCATTTTATCGGTAAGGCTGCTGTTTAGAATTTTATTGACCCTGTTTCTTAGAGCTTTGTTCCTTTTATTTTCCTCAATGCTTCTGATTTTGTGCAGGCTTAATATATTCTGGACAATTTGACTTAAATGACTTCCTGTTTGTTTTATTGAATAATAATATCGTCTGCCATCATATAATCTGTCAAAAAAGCCTCTGCCTTCAGACCCTTTTTTAAGATATAGGATTTCCTTTTTAAGTATTTTATTTGAATATAGTTTTATTGATTTATCTGCTGTTGAAGTTAATTTATTATAGGCATCTTTGCTTTTAAATCCCCAAGCTCTGTATCTAATTTCATCATTATATATTACTTGATACATTTTGGTACCAATTTTTGAATACACAGCTATCAAAATTCTAAATTGTCTTTCTGTTAAAGCATATTTTGTATATATGTCGTGTAATAAATCAGTATAGATACCCACCTTTGCATCAATGCCTATATTGAGTTTTTTATACTGATATGTTAGGTTATGAATTATTCTGTATCTGAAGTAAACTATAGGCAATTTGGCTTTGCGGGTTTTCCTGACTTTTTTGTGCACATTAAGAAAATCATTCATCATATCATGCTCTAAAGTTTCTAATTCTTTACCACCCTGTATTTTCTTTACTACAATTCTAATGGCTTTTGTCGAATAATAGGATTTTAAAACTGAAATTACATAATAATCAAGAATACAATTAATCAGATATTTATAATCTAATTTTAAACTCAAGGCATACAAAGGGAATATTGCAAAGCTCTCTTTTTCATAGAATCTTTCATTAAGTTTCATTTTATTATTCCTTTCTTAATAGCTATCCACTCATTTTTAGCTTCTAATTTTGATTGTTTGAATTTGTTCAATTCTAAAAAGATTTGTTCTTCAAAGCCTTTAATTGGGAATTGTAATATAGTCCCTAATGTATTTAAGGCTAAAACCGAAGTCCAGAGCTTTTCGCCTTCATAAGTTATACATACATACCTGATGCTCTTTAGTTTTCGGTATAATAATAAGCGGGATATTCCAAGCGAATTATTCATACGAAGTAAATGATTCTTATCCCTTGGACTCGTGTAAAATATTTTAGTTTTATAATCAATTTTTCCAATCATTCTCTTTTTACCAAATGTTGCATTTGGCAGGAATAGCCATACAACTCCCGCTGGTGTTATTAAAATTGACTCTTTAGCTTTTTTGTACATTTTAAATATCCTTTCATCTTTTGTCATTATGAGGAAAATCCTCTATCTAATAAAAACCATTTTTGAAGAAAATTATTTTGATTTTACTTTTGAAAATGTCAAGCTTAACTGCAATAAAGTTATATCCAATTTAGAGCTAACATTTCCCAATCTTTTGAAACTAATTCAGAAGGTATTTCTGTAGGGTTAATTACATGATTTTGTTTTGATTTATAAATAATAAATGGTTAAATTTGAGGACATAGGGGTGGCCTTTTTAAGTTAAAGGGCTTACCCTGTTTTTGTTTACATCAAGAAGAATACTATTAGAATAAGGAATAATGTCTAACAACGATAAAGATAAATCATTAGAAACATGGCTATGGGATGCCGCTTGTGCGCTCAGGGGAGCGGCTGACGCTCCGAAATACAAAGATTTCATATTACCTTTAATATTTGTAAAAAGGTTATGTGATGTATTTGATGATGAAATAAATAAGATTGCGGAAAATACTGGCTCCAGAACTAAGGCATTGGCATTGATTGAAAAAGACCATAAGCTTGTCAGGTTTTACCTTCCATTGAAGCCTAAAGATATTGAGAAGGAAAATATTTGGGATGTTATCAGACAGCTTACAGGTGATACAAAATCAAGCCTTGGTGAAAAGCTTACTGATATTATGAGAGCAATCGCAAAAGAAAATAACAGAATATCGGGGATTGTTGACAGGGTTGATTATAATGCAACAACACATGGTCAAAGGGATATGGATGATGACTTGATATCAACGCTTATTAACAGGATAAGCGAGAAAAGGTTAGGACTTAAAGATGTTGAAGCTGATATAATTGGCAGAAGCTATGAATACCTTATAAGAAAATTTGCTGAGGGTGGCGGACAAAGTGCAGGTGAGTTTTACACTCCAAAAGAAGTAGGGATGATTATAGCCGGAATACTTGACCCTGAGCCGGGAATGGAGTGTTATGACCCGAATTGCGGAAGTGCAGGTTTGTTAATAAAGCTTGAATTAACCTTACAGGAAAAGATGAAGCTTAGAAGTAAAGAGCGTTATGCACCTTTAAAGCTGTATGGGCAGGAATATTTACCTAATACATGGGCAATGGCTAATATGAATATGGTTATACACGAAATGGAAGGCGAAATTGCAATAGGCAATACAATGACGAAGCCGAACATGTTTGGTGAAAAGAGTTTAAAGAAGTTTGATTTAGTAACCGCTAATCCGATGTGGAATCAGAAATCATTTACTACAGCGACTTATGAAAATGACGAGTTAGGCAGGTTTGGAGACAGGATACCGCCAAATAATACGGCTGATTGGGGTTGGGTACAGCATATATTGGCAAGTTTAAAGGATAACGGCAGGGCAGTTATTGTATTGGATACAGGAGCAGTTTCCCGTGGTAGCGGGAACGCTATGACTAATAAGGAAAAGGAAATTAGAAAGTACTTTATTGAAAATGATTTGGTAGAAGGTGTTATTTACCTTCCAGATAACCTTTTTTATAATACTTCAGCTCCAGGGGTTTTACTTGTATTAAATACAAATAAAAAAGCAGCAGGCAGGACAGGTAAGTATTTACTGATTAATGCAAGCAGGGAATTTGAAAAAGGGCAGCCTAAGAATTTTATACCAGAAGATAAACAGCTTAAGATTGCAGATACTTTTAAAAAATGGGAAGAAATTGAAAAGTTTAGTAAAATTGTAACTAAAGAAGAAATAGAAAAAAACGATTATAATTTATCACCTTCAAGATATATCCATGTTTCAGATTCAGAGGAATTAAGAGATATTGGTGAAATTATTGCTGAGTTAAGAGAGCTTGAAGAAGAAGAAAAAGTTATTAATGATGATTTAAATAATATATTATCAAAATTAGGGTATTAATTATTTTAGTATGAGTAAAATTAATGAAGTAGAGGCTTTTAAAATTATTTTCCCAAATGAATCATATAACTTTAAAGTAATTGCAACTATTCTTAAAAACTTCCCTCGATTTGATTATGAATTCGTTGAAGATAAGGATTTTCAAAAATTACTTTTTAAAGATGAAGCTTTAGCTAATCAAATTTATTTACGGGAAATTCTATACAGGGGGATTTTTTCATCTTATACAGGCTTATTCAGAACGTCCAAGTGGTATGAAGGTTCAGCACTGGGATTTATCGAAGAGAATGTCTTTGTATTTGCAAGTTCTCTACGTGGACTAATTGAATCATTGACAGATATATTTTATTCATTTAAGCATATTTGTCCATCAATTAGAGAGAATTGGAACACATTATATTTAGGTTTGAGCGGAAGTTTAAACAAAAAACTTGTGAATTGGGAAGCTGCAGAAAATGATTTTATACATTTCATTTATGGTAGAAAAATTGGAAAAGGTGATAATTCTCCAAAAGCTCATGTTGCTAAAACTGCAAAGGACTATATAGACGCGATTGAAAACTTTGATACATCTATTAAAGGAAAAGTAAGTGAAGCATATAAATTATTATGTGAATTATCTCATCCATCATCTACTTCTGTACTTTTGTTTAATGATTCACCAGACAAACTAAATATTAAATCGGATTGGAATATTATGATGATTGCTGAAATTATTGGAAGTACTAAAGATATTTGGGAAACCCTTTTCCAATATTCACTTAATCCATTATTAGTTTTTCTAAAGACAATGAATTACTGCCCACTCGAGGAACTAAAAATTCCAATAATGGATAATGTAAATTTGACCCAAATTCCACTTTGGCAAAAACAATACAAAGTTATACTATCACATAAATTAAGTTCTAATTAATTGGAAAATTTTAAAGAAACTGAAATAGGTTTAATACCTCAAGATTGGAAAATTAATACATTAGGCGAAATTTCTCTTAAGCCTCAGTATGGTTTTACAGATAGTGCATCAAAAGAAGGAAATGCAAAGTTTCTAAGAATTACAGATATTACGGAAAATGGCGTAAATTGGGAAAATGTACCGTATTGTTATTGTCCAGAAGAAAAAATAGAAGCTTATCTGTTGCAAGATGATGATATTGTTATCGCACGTATTGGAGCTACCACTGGGAAGAGTTATTTGATAAAAAATCCACCTAAATGTGTATTTGCATCATATTTAATTAGACTCAGAATTAAAGAGGATTTTAATTCAGCATTTGTATATTATTATTTGAATACTGAATGTTACTGGAGGTATATTAATTCAAACAAAGAAAACAATCTAAAAGGGGGAGTAAATGCTCCAATTTTAAAATCACTATTAATTCCATTGCCTTCTTTAAATGAGCAGGTAAATATTGTGAATATTCTTTTTGCAATTCAGGATTCTATTCATTTGCAAATTAGATACATTGAAACTCTTCAAGAACTCAAGAAAGCTTTAATGCAAAAGCTTTTTACAGAAGGGTTAAACGGCGAGACGCTGAAAGAAACCGAAATTGGAAAGATACCTGAAAGCTGGGAAGTAGTTACTGTTTCTGAATTATTTAAATTCACGAGTGGAAAAACAAAACCTTCTAATACTACAAAAATAGCAACAGACATAAACAATATACCAGTTTATGGTGGAAATGGAGTATTAGGATTTACTGATTCAATTTTATGCAATTCTAAAATGTTGATATTAGGAAGGGTTGGTGAGTATTGTGGGTGCTCTCATTTAACAGAAGAATTATCCTGGATTACTGATAATGCCTTATATGCCAAAGAGATAAAAAAGGAATTGGATTTAGAATATTTTAAATATTTTTTTGAATATTTTGATTTAAATCGTTATTCTAATAAAATGGGACAGCCTTTGATTACTCAGGGAATTATAAACCAAATTAATATTCCATATCCGAGTAAGTCAGAACAATATAATATTCGGGTTATGCTAAATAATATAGACTCCAAAATTAACCTTCACAAATTAAAACTTGAAACGGTTCAATCATTATTCTCTTCATTTTTAAATCAGTTAATGACAGGTAAAATAAGAGTAAAGAATTTAGAAATATGAGTGACAAGAAGAATATTAAAATTGATGGGATTGATAAAATTTTAAAGGATAGTAATCCTAAAAGAAGTAAAAAAAATTCATTGGAATTTAACCAAATTATGCAATCATTAGAAAAAGGATTGTATTATGACGCAATCCCGATTATCAATACTGTTTTGTTTGAAACAATGAAAGAACGAATTGATTGGATTGAAAATAATATCTTTAAAAATGGCGGGACAATTTTTTTCTCAAGAACCGTCTCACAGGCTACAAAACATTTAAGTGGAATACTAACAAAGAAAGACAAGTCTATTGGCTTGGAAAGGCTAATTGATAAAATTGAAAAATGGAGTTACGAATCATCAGCAGTTGTTTCGGAAATGGAAGAGAACTATGAAAAAGATATCATTGAACAATTGAAATCAGACCCATGCGAAGTGAGTGCAATAGAAGGTTTTAAACTACTTAACAGGTTGAGAAAGCTTGTTAAGCAATTAAATAAGTAAAAACATAATTGTACAATAATTAATATTACTATAACTATATAATGAAAAATAAAGACTTTGAAAATATTTACAGCTTATTTAATTTATTTGAGAGTGAGTTTATTTTAAAAACAAACAGTATTCTTACAGATGATAAAGGTATTTTAACTGTCTCGGCAATTGATAATTGTATAAAAAACTACGTTGAAAATTATGATGATGGTGAAGGTGGTTTCGGAGAAAAAGTAAAGGGTCAATTTAAGGATGCTGATTATCAAACACGCTTAGTTTTCGCTCATGCTGAATGGTTGTGGGCATTTGCCGTCGATGATATTTTAATTAAAACGAAAAAGCGTATAGTGAGACGAACATTAGATATTCCTGATGATGACAAATTGAAAGATGTATTTGTGGATGGTTTTGGTAGTGCCGGTATGTACCATAAGAATAATAAGTATTGGGAAGTCAGCTTTAACCTGCATCTACTCAAATTCTTGAGGTCTAAAATTGAGAAAAAGGAAATCTCTGACACCAAGTCAATTAACAATTGGATTGAGAAAATATGTTTATTCAAAAAATATGAAATTGAAACTAAAGAATACCCTTTACCGGATGAATTCAAGAAAAACTTACCTGATAGAACAATTGCAATGTGCAATGTGCTTCTATATTTAAGTTTCCCTGAAAAATATGAGCGTATTGCTTCTGATAATCACAAAGAAAAAATTATTAGTACTTTTGAAGGCTTATTAAGTGAAAAAGAACAAAATAATGAAGAAATAAATTCAGATGAAAAAGTATTTATGATACGTACTAAACTGGGAGAAATTACAAAAAACCCTGATTTTGATTTTTATGAAAAAAAGTATCAAAGAGCTTGGAATTATTCAAAAACCCAAAATTCCTTTGATGAGATTCAGGCATTACAGTATAAAAAGGCTATTATTTTATACGGTCCCCCTGGAACAAGTAAAACATTTACTGCTCGAACATTAGCAGAGAATTTGATTACAAAGGAATATCTTCGAAATAAAGAAAACATATTGAAATATTTTAAAGGTGAAGTGGATATTATTAACAGGAATATACATTCGTTGCAATTGCATCAAAATTATTCCTATGAGGATTTTATTGCCGGTGTTCAATTAAGAAATAATGCTACAGAAGTAGTAAAAGGTAAATTATTTGAAATAATTGAGGCTGTTTTAAACGAAAAAAATAAATATCCGCATATTTTAATACTTGATGAAATAAACAGGGTAGATTTATCTAAGTTGTTTGGGGAAGTATTTTCGGCAATGGAAAACCGTGAAAAAGCCATTGAATTATGTATTGGAGGTCAAGTTAATTTAGAACTGACTATACCCGACAATCTATATCTCATAGGGACAATGAACGAAATAGATTTTTCTTTGGAAAGGATTGATTTTGCATTAAGGCGTAGATTTTTATGGTTCTTTTATGGATTTGATAGTGATAAGTTGTTGCAAATTATTAATATAAAGAATCTTGAATTAGAAACGAAAATAAAAGATGAGGAAATTGAGCAGTTCATTATTAATGCTGAATCTTTAAATAAAGCTATTTGTAAAATTCCAGAACTTGGAGAGCAATATCAAATAGGCCACACCTTTTTTGCAGAAATTGTAAATATTTATAAAACGTACAAAGACATTAAAGGCAAAAAGAGAATGAATAAACAGTTTTACAGAGATAACGGTCCCGCTCAAATACTATGGGATATTTCCTTAAAACCGATGCTAAATGCCTTTCTTGGTAACATGGAAACAGAATCTAGAAATGAAAAAATTAACGAACTTTATAAAATATATTATCCTTAGAAATGGATAACTCAAGTTTTATATTGATTGAAGCTAATGATTGCAGTGTGTTCAATAACCAAGAAGGACACAGTGAAGCAATTATGTATTTCATTCAAAATTCTGCTAAGTGGGATTTCTTTAACTTCTCAAGTAGTTATGAACGGGAAGATGATTCGCAAATAGCATATTTTAATTACTCTGATTCAAAATGGTATGCTGGCAGGTTTGTAGGCGAGGCAATATTCGAACATAAGGGTAAGAATTACAAAATTAAAATTAACCCAAGATTTGGAGATTTATTTTTGTTCAGAATGCTTGAAGAAATATTTAAAATACGGTTTACTGATTCGAAATCATTATTGACAAAGCACGATAACCTTCAATATTTAATTAAAAAAGTAATCTCATTTTTGTGGTTAAATTTACTTGCTAAAGCAAATATTCACGGTTTGCCTAAACATAATATAAAATTGACTCATAAAGGTACAGTAATAAAAGGTAAAATTAACATCAGAAAGTCTATATACCCCTTATATACTGAAAAAAAACTAATTAGTAATTATACCGAAAAAGCCCTTGATGTAACCGTTGCAAAAATATTAAGTCAATCGTATTTGATTTTGCTTCAAAATTTCAGATTAGTAGAATGTAATTACCCAGCAAACGCAAAAGATGCGATAGAGCAGTTATATATGCAGGAATTCATTAAAAGTCATGTAACTGAAAGGGAATACCATAAAATTATTTATAAGGATATTTATAAAGCATACAAGCCGCTTGTTGATTTATCATGGGACATCATAAGACGTAAAAACATTGGTGTAGAGAATCCAAATAAATCAAAAGACTCGTTTAGCTTTTTTATTGATATGGCGGAAATATGGGAAATGTATCTAAAATCATTACTTAAACGAGTACTTACAAAA
Source organism: Ignavibacteria bacterium (assembly GCA_030835085.1). Lineage (GTDB taxonomy): Bacteria > Bacteroidota > Ignavibacteria > Tepidaquicellales > OLB5 > OLB5. The sequence goes on along the minus strand of JAUQWQ010000038.1, from coordinate 38,144 downwards.
CATGGCTGGTCATTGAAGAATGAAAAGCTTACAGCCTATAAAGGAAAGAAATTTTACAGGACACTAATCCCAGATATAGTTTTTGAAAAGAATAATGATGTATTAGTTTTTGACGCAAAATATAAGTTAATGCGGTTTATTCCTAAAGATTATGACAGAACAGATTTTTTTCAGATTCATACTTATATTAACTACTTGCATCATTATAAAAATGTTCTGTTGGGTGGATTACTATTTCCATTATCATCAAACTTTGACATTTCGGAAATAGAGAATAATAGGGCAGACAGACTTTTTATGAGTGATAAATCAAATACAAAATATATAGTTGATGGAATAGATTTAAGTTCGATTGCAAATGTTGGTACACCAGCGAATATTTTATTTAGAGAAAAAGAAAGTGATTTTGCAGATAGAATTAAAGCCCTTCTTAATGTCAATAGCGGTGTCAATTAATAAAAATAAGGTCATGGAAGAAATTGTAAAATTTAATAAAATTAGATTAGAAAACCTGCCTGGAAATTCAGTAGGTAAAGACAGATATGAACTATATAAAAAAGCGTATAGTAGAATAAAAGTATCATTAGAAAAAGGGTATTCTTTAGAAACAATTCCTTTGATAGATTCTATCATTTGTGACAGATTAGAAGCAAGAATTGCTTGGATTGAAAATCATATAAATAAATCTTTGAAGTCAACAAAAACCGGAAGTTTGAGAACTATTGGTGGTAATATTAGACAATTAAAACAAATAATGACTGACGAAGATAGAACAAAGGGCTTGGATGTATTATTGCTCGAAATAGAAAAATGGGATAAAGTTAGAGGGAAAGCAATCCATGAAATGGTAAAATACTATAACGAACATAAACTCAAATGGGATGAAAGATATTATGAAGTTACAAAAGTAGCGTATGATGGAATTAATTTATCGCAAAAATTATCTAATATTGTAAAACAGCTAAACAAGATTAAGAAATGAGCACATCATACTTTGTTGGTAGAAGCATAGAGGCTGAAGAGCTTTATAAAGAGCTCAAAAAACATCATACCTCTCATAATATAAAGAGTATTGTAAATCTTTATGGTATAGGTGGTGTTGGTAAAACTACTCTACTTGATAAGGTATTAGATAGGCTTAAGGAAAATGATGAATTTATATATTTTAAAGTAAATGAAGATTTAAATTATGATAATGTACCAGTATTTGTTTCCGAACTTTCACAAAGCATAGCAGGGAATAATATCAAATTTGATAATGACTTTGAAAGCCTTAAAGATATTGAACGAAAGTATCGGGAGGGAATAGGCGAATTAGAAGCTCAATTAAATGATGCCGAAAGAAAAAAGCTTAATGCAATACTCAAAAAGATGCATAAACTTGTTAAGCACAAGGGTAAGAGAAAATATCCACTTCCAAAGATAAAGATAGGAAAATTAAAGTGGGGAGAAAAAGAATTTGCAGGTTTTGAAACTGATTTTGGTGATATTCAGGGTTCTGAGAAAGATAATAAGTCAGTATACGAAGCTTTAAAGGAAGAATATGAAATTACTGAAAAACATTTTATTGAATCCAAAGGGAAAGACAAATACACACAAGATTTAATTAAAGAACCTATACCTGAAATTACAAAAGCTTTTATAACCGGATTAAAGGAATCTGTTTATCCACGTTTAATATGGAGAAAGAACTTTACAAAAAAACCAGTTAAAGTTATAATGGTTATTGATACATACGAAAAAGTGAGTGATGATGTAAATGACTGGCTGCTTTATTTTATTCCTAAGATAATGGCACTAAAAGAAGATTATGATTTTAGACTTGTCATTTCAGGAAGAGAAAGGTTGTTGCTTACAGATGAATTGAGAAGATGGGATAATTTTAAACAATTATTGCTTGAAAAAGATATACAGCGGTTTACTGAAAAAGAACTAAAGGATTATTTGCGGCTGAGAGGCATAGATGAAAAGCAATATGAAAATATTCTTTTTGATACAGACGGACTACCGTATTTAGTTGAAATGTGGTGTGAAAGTGTAAACAAAAGTGAAGGATTGAATTATTTGTTAATGGAAAACAGGGTATTCTGGTGGAAAACAGATATAGAGAAAGATTGGATAAGAGCATCGGCATTCTTAGAATATATTAATATTGATACCTTGCGGGTATTTTTCCAAAATCAAGCAATTGACGCCTTTGAATTCTTAAAAGAGTGTCATGAAGTTTGCCGTTACATATCTGATACAACAGATAACTTGATACTACATCCAATTATCAAGAAGGTACTATTAAAATCAACAGAACAACGTTCACCTGAATTATTCCAAACTTTCAGACATAAGATAAAGCTATACCAAGATATATCGAATTTATTTCCTGATATTTTGACAAAAAATAAAATGATGAATTTATCATTGTTCAAATGTTTTAACCAGAAATCTTATAGTATTATTTCTGAAATTGATTCTTTTAGCATTAATGAATTTGTTAATGATAATGATAATTATTTTGATAAAAATAAACATTCATTTTCATTAAAATCTGAATATAAAATTAAGCTTCTGGAATACTATCATAGTATTAATCCAGAAGATGTGAAGCTCAAAATAGATTTAATAAAAAGCAAATGGGAAATACAAAAACAAGAGATTGAAGATAAACTCAATAATTGTAATTCAGATTTAAAAGAAAATGAATTGAAAATCAGTAATCTTAATTCCTTGAAGGAAGATAAGGCTAAAGAATTATTGGGATTGGGTAAAACCGATAAAATTGTAAAACCAACAGTTAAACTACAATACGATAATCAGGAAAATAAGAAAAGTAATTTAAACTTCTCTAAAACTGGTTTTGCTTTATTGTTCGTTGGCATTCTTGGAATTATTGTTAACTCAGTAATACTCAATTTTAATGTTTTAATTTACATTATTTCATTAATTGTCTTAACAATCAGTATATATATAATCTATAAAAGTAAAACGGGAAAGCAAGTTACAAATGAAATTAACCCTATAAGTGAAATATTGTCAAATGATTTTAGTAATGACGAAAAAAGAATTCTATTGCTAAAAAAAAGTATAATTGAGCTTGAAAATGAAATTAAAGTTTTAACAGATAAAAGAAATGAAATCAGTATGACAATAAATCAATATAAAGAATTGTTAAACGAAAATTATATTTAAGGTACGTTAATGTCAAACCCAACCGAAAAAAAATCCGTTCAAGATAGAATTATTCAGTATGCCACTGAATGCGGTTGGAGCTATGTATCAAGGTCAGAATCTGAAAAGTTTAGAAACTTTGATTCCGGCCATAGCTTGCCAAAAGAGCAAGCCCGTCATGCAAGTTTGTTTTATGATAGTTTATTATTTGAACTGGCTGTAAAATTTAACCCTAAAATTGAATATACAAAAGATGAATTTATTAGACTCCTTTCCGGTTTGCGAGGCTATATAACAGGTAATAGGGAATTTGTAAAGTATCTGCGTGGTGAAAAAACATTTCATAGTTCTGCTGATAACAGAGAGTATAACCTGCAATTAATTGACTATTCCCCTCTCCTTGGGGGAGGGGCAGGGGTGGGGTCAAATATTTATCAGGTGACGGATGAATATTATTATTTTAACGGTCATTATGCTAACCGTGAAGATATTGTATTTTTGATTAACGGTATTCCTATTGTGGTAATTGAATGTAAGAATGCAACTAAGGATGAAGCAATTGCGATAGGCATTGACCAGCTTAGGCGTTATCACATTGAAACCCCTGAAATGATGATTCCTAAACAGTTATTTACTGCAACTGAATCCCTTGGGTTTTCTTATGGTGTAACATGGAATTTAAGCAGACGTAATATCTTCAATTGGAAACATGAGGAAATTGGTAACCTTGAAGCAAAAATTAAGAGTTTTTGTGATATCAATAATATACTTTCCATAATCAAGGATTTTATTCTTTTTGTCGAAAAGGATGAAGAACTCAGTAAATACATTTTAAAGCAGCATCAAACAAAAGCTGTTGAATTATGCGTAAACAGGGCTTTAGATAAACGGAAACAAAGAGGTCTTGTTTGGCATACTCAGGGAAGCGGTAAAACTTTTACGATAATTAAAACCGCTGAAATGCTGTATAAAGCACCTGAAGCTGAGAAGCCTACTGTTTTGATACTTCTTGATAGAAATGAGCTTGAAGACCAAATGGTAAGGAATCTTGAATCTATGGGAATAGGTGCAGTTGAATTAGTTAGAAACAGAAATCATCTTGATAAATTACTTGAAAAGGATTACAGGGGTATTATCGTTTCCATGATTCACAAGTTTGATAAGGTCGATAAATCTCTTAACCTTCGTAATAATATATTTGTATTGATTGATGAGGCTCACAGAACAACAGGCGGCGATTTAGGCACATACTTGATGGCTACAATACCTAATGCTACTTTAATCGGCTTTACCGGCACTCCGATAGATTTAACTGCTTATGGAAAAGGTACATTTAAAATATTTGGTATTGATGATGAAAAGGGATACCTGCATAAATATTCAATAGCTGATTCCATTCGTGATGGAACTACATTACCGCTTTACTATGCAATAGCTCCTAATAAGCTTCTTGTGCCTTCGGAAACGCTTGAAAAGGAATTTCTTTCGCTTGCTGAAACTCAGGGTATAAGTGATATTGAGGAATTAAACAAAATCCTTCAAAGAGCCGTTATAACCAGAACATTCTTGAAAGGGCATCAAAGAGTTGATGAAATTGCTCAGTATGTTGCAAAACATTACGTTGAAAATATTGAGCCTTTAAATTATAAAGCATTTCTTGTTGCTGTTGATAGGGAAGCCTGCGCTATGTATAAAGAGGCTTTAGATAAATACCTGCCACCTGAATATTCAAAAGTTGTATATACTGCTAATCATAATGATACGGAACTATTGAAAAAGTATCACATTGAAGAAAAGGAAGAGAAACAAATTAGGAAAGATTTTGCAAAAGTTGATATTTTCCCTAAAATACTAATTGTAACTGAAAAGCTTTTAACAGGATATGACGCTCCGGTTTTATACGCTATGTATCTTGATAAGCCTATGCGTGACCATACACTTCTACAGGCAATTGCCAGAGTAAACCGTCCATTTGAAGATGAAGTAAGGGGTATTAAGAAGCCTCATGGATTTGTTTTAGATTTCATCGGTATATTTGATAAACTTGAAAAAGCTTTATCTTTTGATTCTGATGAAGTAAATGCAATTGTTAAGGATATTGAGTTATTAAAGAATTTGTTTAAGCAGAAAATTACTGAAGAAGGTGAGCCGTATCTTAAACTTACTGAAAACCCCTGGACTGATAGAACTACAGATAAGCTGATTCAATATTTCAAAGATAAATCAAAAAGGGCTGAATTCTTTACCCTGTATAAACAATTAGAAATATTGTATGAGATTATTTCACCTGATAAATTCCTGCTTCCGTACTTGGATAATTATAATATTCTAACAAATATGTATCTGATAGTTAAGAATGCATTTTCAGACAGGATTTACGTAGATAGGGAAGTGTTAAGAAAAACAGAAGAACTTATAAAAAAGCAAACTGTTATTGAAGGTTTGAATCATGAAATTACCGAAATATTTGAAATAAATGAAAATACATTAGATGAAATCAAAAGGAATAAAAAACCTGATGATACAAAGGTAATTAACCTTGTAAAAAGTATTGAATATTTTGTAGATACAGGAGAGAAACCTTTGCTCCTTCTTTCAATGAAAGAGAAGGCGGAACGTATTCAGGAGGATTACGAAGATAAACAGGATACTACTCAGGAAACATTGGCAAGGCTGGAATCACTTATCGAGCGTTCTCTTGAACAGCAAAAGGAAATGGCGGAAAAGAACTTTGATGAAATTACTTATTTTGTTTATTTACTTTTAACTGAAAAAGGATTTACTACACCGGAAGTAATTGCAAGGACAATTAAAGAAGCATTCATTAAATATCCATACTGGAAAAGTAGTGAAAACGAATTACGGGATTTAAGGCAAGCTGTATATTTTGCAATTATGAAAGTTGAAGATGATGTTGATAAAATAGCTCTATTTGTTGAGCAATTTTTTGGGTATTTATTTAAAGCTTATAAGCTATAATGAAAAGAATAAAAACAAAAGCTGATTTCAAGGAAAGGGTTTTATTCTTTGCGGATAAAATTGGGATAAAGGTAAAATCAATTTCAATTAGACCAATGACAAATAAATGGGCTTCATGTTCAACAAAAGGAAATTTATCTTTTAATGATGAATTACTGGTTATGAGCAGGAGTATAATTGATTATGTTATAGTTCATGAATTGTTACATTTTAGAGTACCAAATCACGGTAAATTATGGAAGGCTTTAATGATGGCGTATGTAGGGGACTATAAGAAGATTGAACGTAGAATGAAAAGTAAACTTACTTAAAATTAAATTATATGCAGAAATGGCTAATTTAACTGATTTATTGAATAAAATAAACTTCACTCTACAAGAAATTAAGACAGTCTCAGATGCTATGGATAATCTATTATCAACTATAAACTCAAAAGCATCAGAGAGTAAAATTCCAACTTCTATTAATTTCTTTACATATGGTTCAATAAGTAGAAAAACAAAAATAAAACCTTTAGACGATGTAGATATTTTATATGTTATAGGAAAAGCACAAAAAAAAGTAGGTGAGAATATGCATACAATTACTCAATGTTCTTATGAGTTTACATCTTCGGATTATGAACCAAACTCAAACATATCTTCAATTATTTTATTAAATAAAATTCGAAATGCTATAAAAGAAACCTACTCGAAAAGTGAAGTTAAAAAAGATAAAGAAGTCGTTAATGTTTATTTGGATAGTTATGGAGTTGGGTTTGATATAGCACCTGCTTTTGATATTACAAATGAGAATTATTATCTCATTGCAGCGGCAAATGGGACACACTATTGGAAAAGAACTAATCCATTCACAGGTAATTCATTAATTGAAAACGCCAACAGTAAAATAAATGGTCATTTAATAAACACATTGAAAATACTAAAGTATTGGTTTAAGAAGAAGAAAATAGTTTCACCAGCTTCTTACCATTTTGAATGCGTTTTAGCAAATTATTTCAATAGTATTACTTTCGATATCCCGAATTTGTTTTCAGCATTATACGCAGCTTTATATAACATAAATTATAATTCATACTTAAAATCATGTCCAGACCCATTTAGTAGCTCTGCAACTTTAACAAGTAATTTAAGTGATAGTGATATTAGAAAAATTGAAGAAGAAGCTAAGTACGCTCGTGAGTTATTATTGGACAATCCTATAGATGAGTTTGTAAAATATATAGACCCTGAACTGGAGTAATTATGTATAAAAAAGCACCTCAGGCAACAATATTTGATTTAATCAGACAAATTCAACGAGTTCAGAGGTATGTATTCTATGCTATTTTATTGCTTTCAGTTATATCATCCTTGGTAGCTGTTAAGATTATAATATTACCTGAAAGTTTAAATAATCTTAAAGATATCATATTTATTTGTTTGACATTATTTTTATTCATTCTTACCGGAATAATTGATTATTATCTATTGCCGGGGGCTGATAGGAAAACAAGATGTGATTTCTTTGATAATGCTTTCGGTACAAAATTTATTACCAGTGAGAGTTCTGAAGAATATTACACTAATGATGAATTGGAAAAGGGTATCTATAAAATGGCAGTTAATTTGTTTGAAAGCGTATTATATACGTTAACAATTTCAAAGCAAATGATTATTAGACGAGCCATTTTCAGTGCTTTTTTATTCACTTTTCTAATTGTACTCGCTTTTTATGGTATCAAGGATTCATATTCTTTTTTTATCTTATTACTTCAAGCTATGTTATCTTCTTATTTCATAGGGGGATTTCTTAAGCTGTTAATATTTGTGATAAAGAATAATTCTTATTTTGAGGAATTGCAGCACTTATTTGCAAATGATGCTTTAAAAGCAAAAATAATTGAACATGAAGCACAAATTATTAGACTATATGCAGATTATGAATCAAATAAAGGTTGGGCTAATATTGTTTTAAGCAATAAAATATATAAGAAGATTAACCCTAAACTAATGGAGGAATGGAACGGAATTAAAATTAAGTATAATATTAATTAGTAACTAAATTTAAATTGATTGTTTATGATTAGAATATATTTATTTATTTTTTCTTTTTTAATACTAATTCCCAATATTCATTCACAAAGCGAACGTTGGATATGGTTCGCAAGTGATGATTTAGGAAATATGTATTATGATACTGAAACACTTACAGGTAAATATTCAGGTTATCCTGTATTATGGGTTAAGACTGTTTACAGTAAAGATGAATACCATGAAGGCAAAAAAATAGACTACAGGCTGGATAAGATTCAAATATTTTGCACTGACAGAACTCTAAATTTCTTGGGAAGTTACTATTATTTTGTATATGAAACTACTCCAGATAACGCACCAAGCCCAGGCAGAATGGAAAGTGTTATACCAGGAACAATAGGGGAAGCACTATATGACAAAATATGTTCCAAATAATTGAAGTCAATAATGCTATAATTTATTTAGTGAATTAGCTTATATTTGGAAGCATATGAGAACACTTTGCCTTTTCTGACTTTACAGTTTTTTGATACATGTTCATATCCGTTTGCCAATAAGATTTCTTTAATCATTCGACCCATCATTTTTTTATACATTTCGTATTCGTTAAAATTAGCCTTTTTCAGTTTATTTAGTTCTTTACCAAATGAAAAATCCAATTGGTCGTCTACTCCCTCAGCGGAGGATATGCCAGCATCAGCATAGTAAGCCAAACGCTTAATGGACTCTGGATTTAATAATAGTTTCCATATTTGTTGCCCAAGCGATGTTCTAAAATAGTTAGAAAAGACTTTTACATCAAATACGATTTTAGTGTTGATTGTTTTAATGAATTCTAAGTATGGCATAGATTTTTAATGTTTTGTTTATTTACTAATATTTCTTGACACTAATATATACAAGTCTTTAGGAAATGTCAAGACAATTATGAATATATTATGGTCAACACTTAAATTAGATTTACCGCTGCCCTTAAATCATCAGTGACAATGTGGATATAATTCATAGTTGTTGAAATATTCGCATGGCCAGCTAATTCTTTAACGTAATTAATATTTACATTTTTCTTTATAAGATTGGTAATGAAAGTATGCCTTAAACAATGAAAATGAAACTTCTCAGGCAGTTTAGATTTTCTTAATATTTTCTTAAAGCTTTTTGTAACATAATCTTTATTATACTTTAATCCATTCTTTGTGAAAAGGTACTGCTCTGGATTGTACAAATTAAAAATATTACCTTCATTGTTTAATATACTTTGTAATAAGTTATTCAATTTTTGAGAAATTGGGAGCTTGCGTACTCTACCATTTTTTGTTTTAAAATCAGGTTTATTATTGATTGTAATAATACCTTCAATTAAGTTGATATCTTTAAATTGTACATTCAATATTTCGTTCAACCTGCAACCAGTGAATAAAGCAAATTCAATAATGTTTTTAATGTTATGAATTTTACCATAATTGAATATTATATCTAATTCATTGTTTGAGAAAGACAATATTTCTTTTTGGGCGACTTTCAAAAGGCTTACTTCTTTAGCCGGATTATTATTTATCCATTTCCACTTCAAAGCAAGATTGAAAATGGCTTTACAAGTTCTTATATCAATATTGGTCGTACTTATGCTTACTTGATTTAAACGATAATTCTTAAACTTTTCTATATCATGGATTGTTATGAATTTTAGTGGCTTATTCTCTAACACAGTTATAAGAATTTTGAAACATCTATCATATAATCCAACAGTTGATTGTCTTAAATTATAGTTTACATATTTCAATACTTCAGTTTGTAGCTCTGTCAAGCAATAAGGTTTATTAGTATTAGTCTTAGATTTAATTTCATTAGTTTTGAAGAGTCTAAGAAATTCATTTGCTTCGGTTTTTAGTTTAGATTTTGTTGATACTTTTCTTCTTTTACCTGTTAGTTCATCGTTGTAATACAGGTAATAGTAACCTTTGAATCCTTTAGCAAGAAACATAGACTTTTTCCTTTTCTAAAGTCTTTTAATAAGGCAGGAAATTAGTTACTAAATTAGTTACTTTGGTTTAAATTTTGGTTTAAAAAAGGCATATAATGTTTTAGAAATTTTCACTAAATTTGTAAAAATGTTCCAAAAACAATAAGCCCTCGTAGCTCAGTAGGATAGAGCGTCGGTTTCCTAAACCGCAGGCCACAGGTTCGACTCCTGTCGAGGGTACAAAAGCAGGCCATCCGGCTAAGCCGGATCGAGGGTACAAAGAAGCAAAATACCAAAGCCAAAATTCCCCAAAAATGGAATATTTGGCTTTAAAATTAATGATACAGGCAGTAAATGAATAAAGTTGCTCTAATTACGGGCGGGGTTCACAGACTTGGAAGGCATATAACGCTTTACCTTGCATCAAAGGGGTATGACCTTGCCATAATTTATAATTCCAGCTCGCCCGCGGAAATAAAACGCACATCAATTCTTCTTAATGCTTACGGTATTAAATATAAGCTTTATAAATGTGACCTTAAAAACATCAAACAGCTTAAAAATACAATCGATAAAATAGGCAGTGATTTCAAAAAGATAGATGTTCTTGTAAATAATTCGGGTGTAATTAAAAAAATAGATTTTTTTGATATCACTGAGGATCTTTTTGATGATACAATTGCCGTTAATCTCAAAGCGCCATTATTTGTTTCACAATATGCTGTAAAGTATCTGAATAAGTCCAAAGCTCCCGTGATTATTAATATCGCCTCGCTTGGGGGATTGCAGAACTGGACGGGATTTATGCCATACAGCATATCAAAAACCGGAGCTGTGAAGCTTACATACCTGCTTGCTCGCAGGCTGGCACCAAAGATCCGCGTGAATGCGATCGCTCCCGGGACAATAATCATTGAGGGCGAAGAAAAAGGAACTCCCGCTAAGACCGATGTATCAAAGATCCCGCTCAAAAAATACGGCTCACCGGCTGATATCATCAATGCTGTTGAGTTTATTCTGGAGTGCAGCTATTTAACCGGACATGTAATACCGATCGATGGCGGAAGAATGCTTAATAATTGATAGTTTATAGTTGATAGTTTATAGTGTATAATTGATATGAGTTAACCTTCCCCCTTCGGAGTAAGGTTTCGTCCGGTAAAACGGACTTAACAATTAGCCTTCCTCCTACGGAGTAAGGTTTCGTCCGGTAAACCGGACTCAAAAATTAGCCTTCCTCCTTCGGAGTAAGGTTTCGTCCGGTAAACCGGACTCAATCTTAAATAATTTTAGTAGAAAATAATAATAAGTAAAGCATGCTTAAGAAAGCACCAAAAGCATATAGTGATGAAAAGTTTTTAAAAAGTCCGGCGGCAAGATCGCTGAGGATAGTAGCGGAGTATATGGAGCCGCAATACCGTTTCCGCAGGGAAAATGTCCGTGATACGATTGTGTTCTACGGGTCTGCACGGTTATTGCCAAGAGCTGAAGCTAAAAAAAGGCTTAAGGCATTAACCCAGCTTAAGAATCCAAGTATGCAGCGTGTTATTGATGCTGAAGTTGATCTTGAAATGTCGCGTTACTATGAAGATACCGTTAAGCTTTCTAAAATGCTTACTGAATGGTCAATTAAACAGGAGCCCGGCAACAGGTTTGTTGTATGTTCTGGCGGGGGACCCGGTATCATGGAAGCATCTAACAGGGGAGCGAAAAAAGCAGGCGGTAAATCAATAGGTCTTAACATTAGTCTGCCGTTTGAGCAGAACCCGAATCCGTACATAACTCCATCACTTAATTTTGAATTCCATTACTTCTTTATGCGTAAATTCTGGTTCGCTTATCTTGCCAAAGCGCTTATAATAATGCCGGGCGGATTTGGTACACTTGATGAATTGTTTGAGTTACTCACATTAATTCAGACAAAAAAGATCCGCAAGAAAATGCCCATCGTAATTTATGACAGGAAATTCTGGAATAATATTATAAATCTGGAAGAGCTTGCCAATAAAAGACTTATCGACAGGGAAGATCTGAAATTATTCAATGTTGTTGATACCGTTGAAGAGGCATTTGATTTCCTTAAAAATGAGCTCTGCAAACATTACCTGCAGAAACCTGACAGCTTGTTCAACCAGAAAGCAAGTGTAACGCCGAAAGAAAAAAGAAAATTAAAGAAAAGAATCAAAGAGAGTTAGAACTAATAAAAGAAGCATAACATAAATATTATAATATATGATAATCAGTATGACAGGCTTCGGGAAAGCTTCCAAAAGCCTGAAGAAATTAAAAGTAAGCGCGGAATTAAGAAGTATCAACAGCAAATATCTCGAAGTATCATGCCGTCTGCCGATGGTATTTTCTGATAAAGAATCCGAGATCAGGGAGCTTATCAGCCAAAAAGTATCACGCGGAAAAATTTCAGTGCAGCTTTCAATTGAAAAAAATACGGTCAGTGAAGTCACTTTGCAGGTAAAACCCGAAGCGGTAAAGGAGTATCACAAACTTCTTACCGGCATAAAGAAAACCACGGGAATAAAGGAAGAAATAAAGCTTGAGCATATTTTAAAGTTCTCGGAAATTTTCAAAGGCGATAATAACGATGACCTGGCTGAATACTGGAATGAAATAAAAAAAATAATTGCTGCCGCTGTTAGTGATCTTGTTGTTATGAAAGCCAAAGAGGGGAAAGTACTTGAAAAGGATATCCTCTCCAGACTTGCTTCGATTGAAAAGAAGCTTGATATTGTAGTTAAGCTCTCGGTAAATAACGTTGCTGAAACAAAAAAGAAGATGATGGATAAGGTAAGTAACCTTATCAACGAAGCAAATATACAGGCTGATAACAACAGGCTTGAGTATGAGCTTATTATGATAAGCGACAGGCTTGATATAACCGAAGAAGTGATAAGGGCTAAGTCACATATCAATTATTTCAGGAATAACGTTAAGCAGAAAGAGCTTTCCGGCCGCAGGCTTAACTTCCTTGTACAGGAAATCAACAGGGAAATTAACACAATTGCTTCTAAATCCAACAGCTCATCAATATCACAGTATGTGGTTGAAATGAAAGAAGAGCTTGAAAAGATCAAAGAGCAGCTTGCAAATATTGAATAATCAGGCTGAAATCAGGTTTTCAAAGGCTTTTTAATCGACTTTTAATAAACCAAAAAAATCACGATATTTAGAATTACGCCAATATGCTCTTTGTAATTTGCGCATCAAGCGGAGCCGGTAAAACAACAATTATCAGGGAATTATTTAAAAAATTTCCTGCTGTCAGTTTTTCGGTTTCTGCCACAACCAGGAAAAAGCGGCCAACGGAAACCAACGGAAAAGACTATCATTTTATTTCCGTTGATGAATTCAATAAAAGGAAAGCAAATAACGAATTCATAGAAACAGAAGAAGTGCACGGCAATTTTTACGGTACCTTAAAAAGCGAAGTTGAGCCTTTTTTGAACAGTAAAGATATCATGATACTGGATGTTGATGTAAAAGGAGCGCTGAATATTAAAGACCTTTACCCGGAAGCTGTTACGGTTTTTATCGATGTTCCGTACGAAGTTCTGGTAAGCAGGCTAAAGAACCGTAATACTGAAACTGAAGCGGAAATAGAGAAACGCTCTTCAAGGATCAAAATGGAATCTGAATTGAAGCATAAGTTCGACTACATTGTAGATAACAGCGCGGGAATTGATAAAGCAGTTAGTGAAACAGAAAAAATTATAAATAAATATATAGCTTAAGGAGCAATAAAATGAAAATAACCCCTCTTGAAATTGAAGAAGTCGAATCAAAAGCAGGGAATATCTACGAAGCTGTTGTTGTTGCGGCTAAACGCGCAAGACAGATAAACGACGAGCAGAAGCTTGAATACAACCAGCGTGTTGAGCCTCTTATCAAGGCTGATGATGACAGTGATGATACTGTTGTAAGCAAAGATAAGATGAATATCAGCGTTGAGTTTGAACAGAGGCCCAAAACCACTGAATCAGGTCTTAATGAATTGCTTGCAGACGGCCTTGAGTTCAGAATAAGGAACGAAAACCCGGAAGATTAATTTTGATTATACCGCATACACTTACCGGTATTGTTTCCGGTAAATGTGTAAATACCAAATCACACACAAAACGTGGAATTATTAGGAAAGAAAATATTACTTGGTATCTCAGGCGGTATTGCAGCGTATAAATGCTGTGAGCTTGTAAGATTGTATAAAAAAAGCGGAGCGGAAGTCAAAGTAATAATGACGCCCTCCGCTTTAAATTTTGTTTCACCCGTAACCCTTTCAGCGCTATCAGGCAATGAAGTAATGATAAACATGTTTCCCGAAGTTGACCCCAACAGGTCAGAAACAGTGGAAACAAAGACATGGCATATTTATACGGGAATGTGGGCAGATGTATTTGTAATTGCTCCCGCAACCGCTAATACAATTGCAAAGATAGTTCACGGTATCAGTGATAATTTTCTGACTGCTACTGTGCTCTCTGCTCGTTCACCCGTGCTTATTTCACCCGCAATGGATGAAGATATGTATCTGAATGAAGCTACTTCAAAGAATGTATCCGCGTTAAAGGAGCTTGGCTATTGGGTAATTGAACCTGAATCAGGTGAGCTTGCCAGCGGTCTGAGCGGTATCGGCAGACTTCCCGAACCTGAAACTATCTATCAGCATACTTTAAAATTACTTAGTGGTGCCAAAAAAGATCTTGAAGGTAAGAAGATACTTATTACTGCGGGTCCGACTTATGAACCAATTGATGATGTCAGATTTTTAGGAAATCATTCAAGCGGTAAAATGGGTTTTAGTCTTGCTATGGCTGCTGCGCAGCGCGGAGCAGATGTAACGCTTGTAACGGGACCCACAATGCTTAAAACACCCCGTAACGTAACCAGAATCGATATCAACACAGCCGAAGAAATGTTTAATGCAGTAAAGGATAATTTAAAGGCGAAAGATGTTGTAATTATGTCCGCCGCTGTTGCGGATTATAAGCCTAAATCAATTGTGCAGGGTAAGATCAAGAAAACTGCCGGTAATATGACCATTGAAACTGAAAAGACTGTTGATATACTGGAATACCTCGGCAAAAACAAATCTGAATATAAGCTTGTTGGATTCGCGCTTGAAACCGAAAATGAAATTGACTACGCAAAGGGTAAGATTGAGAAGAAGAATCTAGATATGATAGTTGTGAATAACCCAAAAGTAGATGGTGCAGGCTTTAAGACTGATACAAATGTGATAACGATAATTGATAACAAAGGCAGCCAGACTGAGTATCCCAAAATGTCAAAGTTTGATGCGGCAGGCAATATTCTTGATAAAATTTTAACACTGTAATAATTGAGCAACGATAAGATAAAGACATTAATTGCCGATACTGAAAATATCATAAAGAATTTTGACAGGTTCTATGCAGGTAAGCTTTATATCGATAAAGATATTCCCGAAATTGCTAAGGTAAGTACTCAATCAGTTGAAAATGAAGCACCAAAACCAAGAGTAATAAAAAAGAAACCAGAATCTGTAGTTGTAAAAGATAAAAGTGCAGTTGCTGAAATTGATATTTTTGGCAATGAAAATATAAAACGTGAAGAATGGGAATTTGCGGAAACTCTTGATGAGCTTAATGCAAAAATAAACACATGCACCAAGTGCGGTTTGAGCAAGCTAAGAACCAATTTTGTATTCGGTGTGGGTGACCCCAAAGCTGATGTTGTTGTAATTGGCGAAGCACCGGGTGCTGATGAGGATGCACAGGGCGAGCCATTTGTTGGCAGGGCAGGGCAATTGTTAAACAAGATTCTCGAAGCTACTGGATTCAAGCGCGAAGAAGTGTTTATTCTTAATATCTTAAAGTGCCGCCCTCCGGGCAACAGGAATCCCGCCCCCGACGAGGCTGAATTATGCCGCCCCTATCTGGATAAGCAGCTTAAGCTCATAAATCCCAAGTTGTTGCTTTTGCTGGGAAAAGTGGCTTCGGAAACTCTCTTGAAAACTAAGGAACCTTTGAATAAATTACGGGGTAAGGTACACGATTATAAGGGCTGGAAACTTATGATAACTTTCCACCCGGCGGCATTGCTAAGAAACCCTAACTGGAAACGCCCAACCTGGGAAGATATGCAGCAGTTCAAAGCTCTTTACGAAGAAATGACCGGCAAAAAACTTGAATCAGAAAAGAATACTTAATAGAAGGCATAACAGTACAATTGGCAAGAAAAAGTAAAAACAATATTACAGAAATAAGTAATATCCCCGATGAGGTTCTCTACGGCGGAAAAATTCCGCCTCACAGCCGTGAGCTTGAAATGAACATACTGGGCGGTATGATAATTGATAATGCGTTAATTGATGCCGTTACAACAATTTTAAAGCCCAAGCATTTTTATGTCAATGCAAACGGACTCATTTTCAGGGCAATAAGCGACCTGAGGGATAGGAACGAACCGGTGGATATTATAACGCTTTCCGAAGAACTTAAATCACGGGGTGAGTATGACGCCGTAGGCGGTTCATATTACCTGGCGGAGCTATCCACAGCGTTCTCCTCACAGGAAAGTATTGTGTTTTCGGCAAATAAAGTGCTCGAAAACTGGATAAAGCGTGATATGATACTGCTTACATATTCACTTAATGAGCAGTGTTACGATCCCACAATGAATACAGAGAGCCTGCTTGATAAAGCGCAGCAGGAAATACTTGAAGTAACAAATTACCTGCAGAAGAAAAATTATACTCACATTAAAGATGAAGTGCGCGATACCATGGAGTATGTTGAGTCAATACACGAGCGCCATGAAAAAGGTGCAACAGTATTTGGCGTACCCAGCGGTTATGATGAGCTCGATGCTTTAACAGGCGGCTTCCAGAAATCTGAGTTAATTATTATAGCAGGCAGACCCTCGCACGGAAAAACAGCTTTGGCGCTTAACTTCGCAAGGAATGCCGCAGTTGAGCATGGCAAGAATATCGGCATATTTTCGATTGAAATGAGTAACCGCGAGCTTGCATTGAGGTTCATTTGCCTTGAATCAAAGGTAGATATTTCGAAGCTTAAAACTGGTCGTCTGCCGGAATCAGACTGGGCTAAGATTGCCAAACAGACTCCACGGCTTATGAGCAGCAAGATTAACGTGGTAATTGATGACTCTTCACCGCTTAGTCTGCTTGAATTACGCTCCAAGGCGCGCAGGATGAAGGCATTGCAGAACATTGATATGATAATGGTTGATTACCTCCAGCTAATGGAAGTATCCAACAAGGGTAATCTTGACAGGCATCTTGAAATTGCTTACATAACTAGAGGTTTAAAGCAGCTTTCTAAGGAACTTGATATCCCTGTAGTGGCGTTATCCCAGTTAAGCCGTAAGGTGGAAGAGCGCGCAGGCAAAGAAAAACGCCCGCAGCTATCTGACTTAAGGGAATCCGGCGCTATTGAACAGGATGCTGACGTGGTTATCTTCATTAACAGACCCGAAGTATATATCAGCAAGGATGACCCAAAATTCCATGAAGTACAGGGTTTGGCAGAAGTAATTGTCGGTAAGCAGCGTAACGGTCCTATTGGCGAAGCCAAGCTGACGTTTATTCACAATTACGCTATGTTCACAAACAGGGCAAGGGATGCAGAGCCTTCATATTACGCTCCGCAGGATGCACCATTTTAATTTGAAAATTGGATAATTTATGTCAAAGATAACACGCAGAAATTTCATTAAAACATCGGCTTTAAGTGCTATATTTTTAAGCTCAGTGCCGCATACGCTTAAATCAATGGCTAACCCGTTTTGGGATGATTACGACGAGGTAATATGCAAGAAGAAATTCAAGCTTTTAATTGACGGCGATGTGAAATCAATGTCAATTGGCGATGCTATTGCTGAAGTTGGGAAGTCATTTATAGATACTGACTACGTCGCGGGTACGTTGGACAAGAATATGAGCGAGAGTCTGGTAGTAAACCTAACGGGACTCGATTGCGTAACTTTCGTGGAAAATTGCCTGGTTTTTGCCCGCTGTATTAAGCAGGGTAAAACAAGTTTTGATGATTACAAGGCTGAGCTCAAAAAAGTACGCTACCGCGATGGTAAAATTGACGGTTATTCAAGCCGCCTGCATTATTTCTGTGACTGGATAACCAATAATGAAGATAAAGGCATTGTTAAGAACATTACCGCTGATATTGGCGGTGTTTCGTACAATAAAAATATCGATTTTATGTCAACCCATACCAAATCATATAAACAATTAACAAACAGCAGTGAGCTGGATGGCATTGTAGCCGCAGAAAATGCTATCAATTCGCGGTATTACTATTACATACCTACAAAGGATATCTCGAAATCATATGACCAGATGCAGACTGGGGATATTATTGCTACAACAACAAGCATCGGTGGACTCGATGTTACCCACACCGGCTATGTTTACAAAGAAGGCGGCGGCACATACTTCATGCATGCTTCAAGCAAAAGCAAACGTGTGATAATTTCCGGCGAGGAACTGCAGGAATATGTAGCAGGGGATTCAAAGAAAAC
This sequence comes from Ignavibacteria bacterium, assembly GCA_030835085.1. Taxonomy (GTDB): domain Bacteria; phylum Bacteroidota; class Ignavibacteria; order Tepidaquicellales; family OLB5; genus OLB5. The sequence continues at coordinate 19,478 of JAUQWQ010000038.1, read as the reverse complement.
CGGCATTATGGTCGCAAGACCAATGGATGTGTAAAACAAGTGTTTTGAGTGTATAAAGTGTATAGAGTACAGTGTTGATACTATGCTATTTGGTTTTTGTTATTTGATATTTGCCTAAGCCTCCTCACACACAACAACAGCGCTGCCATACTCCTTAGTATGCGAAATACTTATATGAAACTTAAATTTTGAATATTCCGATTGCTTAACATGATTTATATACGGCTTGCCCCTTTCATCGTTCAGTATCTCAATATCTTTCCACCCGAAATCTTTTGATATCCCCGTGCCGATTGCTTTACTGTATGCTTCCTTTGAGACAAAGCGGCCTGCAAAATGCAGCTCCGAATCACTGAATTTCTTGCAGTAAGCTATCTCGTTATCGGTAAGTATACGCTTAAAGAACTTATCACCGTACTTTTCCATGATGCCCTTTATCCGCGCTACTTCTATTATGTCTATTCCTACGCCTTTTATCATATTTTTTGTCCATTCCCGCGAAGGCGGGAATCTCTTCTATCAATTTAAATTACAATTATATTTCGATTCTTTTAACCCCGCCATTTATGGCGGGGGTCATGCCGTTATATTACAACCGGGCTTCAGCCCTGACTTTGTAAATTGAATTTCTTGATAAAATCCTCGTATTCTTCCTGAAAAGTCATCTTTTTATGATGTTCTTCCTGTTTCTTGATGTATTTTCTCACTTTATCAACAATTGACTCACTTACCGAAACTGCAAAATAATCATCAGCCCATTTAAGTTTTGGTTCAACTAAATTATTTTCATTAGCCCAAAAAGAAGCTTCTCCTTTGATGAGTTGTAAAGTCTTTGATAAACTCAGATCTGCATTTAATGTAAACAGACAGTGTACATGGTCAGTATAACCATTTACATAGTCAACATATATTCCCTTTTCTTTTGCATTTGATTTTATGTGTCCGAAAAGGACTTTCCTGACATCCTTAGTTAAGATATGAGAACGATTTTTAGTTCCCCAGACAGCATGGATCCAAACTCTTACAAATGACATATTACGGGTCAGGGCTAAAGCCCGGTTAGTTTAACTTTATAATCCCCACCCTGAAGGGTGGGGTTAGAATATTAAAAAAATGATCAATAACCTCTCTGCGAATATGAATCTTATAACCCCGCCATTTATAGCGGGGTAACGCTGACACAAAACATATAGGCTTCAGCACTGACAGCTTTTTAGTTTATTTTCAAAAAGTTAATTTATCAAAATAACTATACTGATATTCATGTTTAACATCTAATCATGATAATCATGGTTTATTTTCCTTCTTCACTATCTCCACAAGCTCCGCTACGGAGTTTATCTCATAATCCGCCCCGTGCACCTTGGTATCAAACGTATCGCCGTACTTCGCGAAAGCGGTCTTCATCCCAACGCTTTTAGCTCCCACCACATCACGCTCTGCCCAGTCACCGACCATTATCGCATCTTCTGCCTTTACTCCAAGCTTATCCAGTATCAGGTTAAACGGTACCGGCGAGGGTTTGCGCTCACGGGAGTCATCATAAGTAACGATCCCGTCAAACATATGATGCAGCCCGATATATGTCAGCCTGAGCCAAGCTTCTTTGCTTGGCGCATCTGATACTACACCGAGCTTGATTCCCATTTTGATGAGCTTCACAAGTGTCGGTATCACCTGCGGATATGTATTCAGCTCCGCTTCGCGTGCCGTGCGGTAGGCAACTATTCCGGCGGAGAGTATCTTGTAATCTATCCTGCCAATGAAATGATTCAGCAGCTGATCGAAAACCTGCTGGTACTCAATTCCTTTTTCATTATATATAGCGTCAATTTTAGACCTTATTTCTTTATACGGAAAGTCCAGCCCGGCATCTATCATAGCCTTGGTAGCTGCCTCAACTGCCGTATTCTTCATCCTCATGAAATCAATGAGTGTATTATCCAGATCGAAAACAACTGCTTTTATCATAAACTAACTTTCATTATAATTCTTAATAAAGTCATCACGGGATATACCGGATTGAGTACAAATTGCTCTTAATGTTGAGCCTTTAATTATTGAATGATTTGGTAATGTTAAAGGTGTCTTTGTTCCGTCAGGATTTTCGCGAAGCATAGAAATATGCTCCTTTTCCCTTATTATTTTAAAACCTAAACTTTCAAGGGTTCTAATGACTTTTCTTTTTGGCGCATCAACAGGAAATTTAGGCATTATATCTCAATACCGGTTTCGGTTAAATAAGCTTCAATAACATCATTATCATTCGAAATTGAGTTTGAGCCAAAAGTATCAATATGAAAACGTATTGCTGACTTTACATCAGTTAACGCTTCATCATAAGTATTACCCTGACCCAGAATTACACCATCAATTCCGATAGGATATGCAACATACCCGTCTTCGTGTTTTTCTACAACTATTTTAAATTGTTTTGTCATATTGTTTTAAATATAACACTATTTAAGATTTTAGAAAATTCATTTATTTATTGCTGATTTTCATAGATTTTGCCGATTTAGAAAATTATATTGCGTGATAATTTAAAGGATATAATGAATTTCAGGAAGCCTAAAGGCACCAAGGATATATTACCGAAAGATATTTACAAATGGCACTATGCTGAGCAGGTCATTCGCGATGTTACCGCTTTATATAACTTCTCCGAAGTCCGCACACCTACATTTGAGTACACCGAGCTTTTCAAAAGGGGAGTAGGCACCGATACCGATATAGTTGGCAAGGAAATGTACACTTTCGATGACAAAAGCGGCGATTCATTAACGCTTAGGCCTGAAGGAACCGCGCCCGTTATGCGTGCATTCGTGGAAAACTCGATGTTAAACGATGCGCCCCTGCACAAATTGTATTACATCACAAATATGTTCCGCTATGAGCGGCCGCAGGCCGGCAGATACCGCGAGCATACTCAGTTCGGCGGCGAAATCCTCGGCAGCGATAGCTTCTACACTGATGTGGAGCTCATCCTGCTCGCGAAGGAAGTCTACAACCGCTGCGGTGTGAATAATTTTAAGGTTAAGATAAATTCCATCGGCAAGCCCGATGAAAGAAACGCATATGTTGCTAAGCTTCGCGATTACCTCAAAGATAACCTCGCTGCGCTATCCGATGACAGCAAACGCAGATTTGAAACAAACGCGCTGAGGATACTTGACTCAAAGAATCCCGGCGATAGAACAATTACCGATTCAGCCCCTAAGATACTTGATCACTTAGGCACTGAATCACGCAGCCGCTTTGATAAAGTTGTAAATGAGCTCACCAAACTTTCGGTAAACCTCGAAGTTGATTTCCGCCTTGTACGGGGACTGGATTACTACACCGATACCACATTCGAGTTTGTCTCCGAAGATCTCGGCTCTCAGGACGCCCTGGGCGGCGGAGGAAGGTACGACGGACTTATCGAACAGCTTGGCGGCAAGCCTTGCCCTGGTGTTGGATTCGGCAGCGGGCTGGAACGAGTGTTGATAGTCGCCGAAAAGAACGGCTTCACTTTCGGTGAGCCCAATAAGCCGGTTATCTATTTCATTTCATTGAACGATGCCGCACGTGATAAAGCATTTGAGCTGATTCAGGCACTGCGGAAAAATAATATCGCATGTGAAACCGATATGCTTAACCGCAGCTTCAAAGCGCAGATGCGCGACGCGAACAGATTGGGCGTGAAATATGTTTATATACTCGGTGAAGATGAACTTAACAAAGGAAAAGGACAGTTAAAGAATATGAGTGACAGCTCACAAAGTGAAGTTGAATTTGATAAAATTGCGGAGGCCATCAGTTAAGTGCGTACTAAAAAAGTTAAACCGCCGCCAAAAAAATTTGAATATGTCCTTAATATCTCTAAGGAGCATGATGAAGTTAAGAAGAAAGATTACATTTCATTCCGGTTTCAGACCACGAAAGAATTTCTGACATTCCAGTATATCCTCAAAATGGATAACAGGGTGGAGGATAAGAATATTTTCTTCAATATCCTGGGCTTTACAGCCCCGGTGGGAGATCTCTCGTCAAGCGGTACCGCGGGATATGAATACAGGCTCTATGATTACAAGCTTACCGAGTACTGTGTAACCATCGATAAGAAGGATTCAGATAAAACGAAGTTCAGGCTTGCAATTCAACGGTCAAAATCAGAGCCCGTGAAGCTATCGCATCTATCCAAAAAAAGTTTTATAGAAATTATCTCAGATTATGATTCCTAAACTATTTCAACTGGGGCCGATACCTGTTTACAGCTACGGCTTAATGCTTGGTATTTGTTTTATTGTGGCAAGCTGGCTTTTGCAGCGCGAGTTCAAGCGCAAAAAGCTTGATGAAGGCGCAGCCGTTAACATAACATTCCTCGCGCTGGTTGGGGGAGTCATCGGCTCGAAGCTCCTCTATGTCATCGAAGAATGGAAATCATTTTCCAGTATGCCGGCATCGCAGATATTTTCTACCGAAGGATTATTTTCGCCCGCTGGTTTAACGTTCTATGGCGGACTTATCCTCGCAACAGCGCTTATTTACATTTACACAAGGGTTAAAAAGGTACCGTTCCTCCGCGTATGCGATGCGGCAGCTCCATCACTTGCAATAGGTTACGGCATCGCAAGGGTAGGCTGTCACCTTTCAGGTGATGGCGACTACGGCTTGCCGGTATCGGAGTTCATGTCATGGGTACCGTGGGGCACCGATTACTCCAAGGGTACGCTCCCGCCATCAGTAGCTTTCCGCGGAAGCGATATTGCCGCCAAGTTTGGCGGCGTAGTGCCGGATAACACTCTATGCCACCCCACACCAATGTATGAGTTCATCATCGGCGGGCTCATCTTCTGGCTGCTGTGGAAAAAGCGCAGCGTGTTTCTGGGTGATGGAAAACTCTTCGGGCTGTACTTAATGCTCTCGGGTGCATCCAGGCTATTGGTTGAGTTCATCCGCTTAAATCCGCGTTACATGTTCGGACTCTCAGAAGCGCAGCTTATTTCAGTAGTCCTTATAGGCATCGGCGTATTTTTATATTACCGTAAGCCTACAACATTTATGGAAAAAGCAAAAGTCACCGGCAAACCGCAGAAGAAAACGACAAAATGACCCCCTCGTCCGGCAGCTGCCGGACACTCCCCCTTGGTAAGGGGGAGACAATAAGTTTGCAATAGTTTGCTTTTCAAAGTCCGCTCCTTACCAAGGAGGGGATTTAGGGGAGGTCTTACGAAAGATTTAAATCGCAGAACCAGCTTTGACGGAGGAAGTCTGAGAAGCAGATATTAACATGGGCAAAATCTACAACAGGAAAATAGATTACGAAAAAAGGAAAACGCTTCGAAATAATATGACCAAAGCTGAAGCAATACTTTGGGACGAGATAAAAAACAGAAAGATTCTTGGATTCAAATTTCGGAGACAATTTGGAATTGGAGCATATGTCGTTGACTTTTATTGCACTGAACTAAAATTAGCTATTGAAGTTGACGGAGTTACTCATCAAACAGTTGAAGAATTAGAATATGACAGAAGTAGAGAAGATGAAATTCGACCGCTTAATATTCAATTTATAAGATTTACAAATACCGAAATTTATGAAACCCTTGAGAATGTTATAGAGAGTTTAAAGAAAAAGATAGAAGAATTGGCTGTTAAATAAAGCGACCCCTTTCTTAGCTTCGCTCAGCAAGGCGTAGCCCTCGTCCGGCAGCTGCCGGACACTCCCAACATGCTGGGGCAGTCCTTCGGCTTGGTAAGTCGTAGATCTGGCTCTGACAGAGGGGAGACAATAAGAGTTCTGTTTTTCGATTTTAAGTCCCCTCCTTACCAAGGAGGGGATTTAGGGGAGGTCTTACATAAGAGGACTGACTCTGACACTTGGAGGACTTACAAAGCATTAAATGGAATATAAATCGAACATATACCTGTGAATAAACTTTTTTCCTCGTTTACGCTTGTAATAATTTTGCTGATTGCATCAGGATGTAATCCTGATAATAAACAAAAGACCCTTAATAACATTGACGAAAAATCCAAAGATAAGAATGTAATTGAAAACACCACCAGCTCCGATTCTGTTTACTCCATAATCATGGTGGGGGATATGATGCTGGGGACAAACTACCCCTCGGCGGCATCGTTGCCGCCCAACGATGGCGCGGATATACTCAGCGAAGCGAAGGAATTCCTTGAAATAGCCGATGTGACCATTGGCAACCTTGAAGGCACATTGCTTGATAAAGGCGGCACTCCGAAAGTGTGCGCCAACCCCGATAACTGCGTGGCATTCAGAATGCCGGAGCATTACGCGGGATATATAAAAGATGCCGGGTTTGATATGATGAACCTTGCCAACAATCACAGCGGGGATATGGGTGATATTGGACGCACCTCAACGCAAAACACGCTTAAACACTACGGCATAAAATATGCCGGGCAAATAACCGCGCCAACTGCGGTATTTGTTAAGGATGGCATTAAATTCGGATTAACCGGATTTGCGCCGAATACAGGAACACTGAGCATCAATGATCATAAAAAGGCCGCCAAAATTGTAAGTGACCTGAAGAAAGAGTGTGATATTGTTATTGTGGCTTTCCATGGGGGAGCCGAGGGCAGCGGCGCTACACACGTAAACCGCAAACGTGAGTTTTACCTGGGCGAGGATAGAGGCAACTGTTACGAATTTGCGCATGAGATGATTGACGCAGGCGCTGATATTGTTTTCGGGCACGGACCACATGTGCCGCGCGGAGTTGAGCTTTACAAAGATAAGTTCATCGCGTACTCGCTGGGTAACTTTTGCACATACGGTAAGTTTGGCTTAAGCGGTAACCTTGGTTTAGCCCCGGTGTTAAAATTGTACATTACAAAGTCCGGCGATTTTTCCCACGGGCGCATCTTCCCATTCAAGCAGATAAGGCGCGGCTTCCCTGTGTTTGATGATAGTTACGAGGCTGTAGAGCTCATGAGCAGGATGACACAAAACGATTTCCCCGAAACAGGCATAGAAATCTCCCCCGACGGCAAAATTTCTAAGAAGTGAACGACCCCCTCGGGCTAAAGCCCACTCCCCCTTGGTAAGGGGGAGACAATCTGTTTTTTGCTTTTTGCCTTTAAGTCCCCTCCTTACCAAGGAGGGGATTTAGGGGAGGTCTTACATAGGATTTAGGCCGAAGGACCGGATTCTTGTCTGCTCCGGCAGATGGCGATGACATGTCGCAGGTCCGGCTCTGACGGATGGGAATTAGTGTAGAGACGCACCTCCGGGGCGTCAGGAAAACCCTGGGCTATTAGCCAATGTTATAGTATATATCAATACTAACTTAAATACAGCCAACATGCCTGAAAAAACCAAATCAAATCAAACCAGCGAGCCAAACTCACCCGTTGACCCCAACAATAACAAGATCAGTGAAGAGCAAAAAAGAAAAGCTATCAGCGAGTCACCCCAAAAAACCGATGACACCAGGAAAGCCGGGTATGATGAAAACGGAAAGCTTGATAACCCTAAGTTTGAAGAAGACTCAAGCGATACCAAAAACGAAAATGATTAAACAGGAAAATAGTTAAATTGGTTTGAGTGCAGCTCGTAAAAGAGTACTAATACCCAAGGGGGCGTATACCATACGGCCCCCTTTTTTTATATCCATATCCTTAACCGTTTACTTTATATTAACTTATTGGTAATTTAGAGGATTAATTACTTTTGCAATTACAAAATATTATAAATTGAATAATAAAGTACATAATCAAATAGTTAGTTTCATCTGGAGTATTGCAGATGATGTCTTAAGAGATGTGTTTGTCAGAGGTAAATATAGAGACATCATACTTCCATTTACAGTATTGAGGCGGTTAGATGTTTTGTTAGTTGGAACAAAAGAAAAGGTAATTGAAGCCAGTCTTTTTATGGACAACCAAAATATAGATGATAAATCAGCATTACAAAATATTACTGGATATCCTTTTTGGAACACTTCAAAATTCACTTTAGATAATCTGTTAAATGATGCCTACAATATAAACAGTAATTTAGGAGCGTATCTGGATGGATATAGTCCTAATATACAGGAAATAATAAGTAAATTTAAGTTAAGAAATCAGCTTCAAACAATGCGCGAGGCTGAGATAACTTTTGCTTTAATTGACAAATTTACTTCAAAAGAGATTAATCTAAGCACAAAAGAAGCAAAAAATAGTAAAGGCAATATATTGCCTCCTCTTACAAATCATGGAATGGGATATGTTTTTGAAGAATTGATAAGAAAATTTAACGAAGAAAATAATGAAGAAGCTGGAGAGCATTTTACTCCACGTGAGATTATTAGGTTAATGACACACTTGTTATTTACTCCAGTTAAAGATAGTATAAAGAAAGGTGCGTATTTAATTTATGATCCTGCGTGCGGCTCTGGAGGAATGTTAACAGAAGCTGAACAGTATGCATTGGAATTAACAGAAAGAAAAGCAAATTTTCTATTGTATGGACAAGAAGTCAATCCTGAAACTTATGCCATTTGCACCAGTGATATGTTAATAAAAGGTGAGAACGCAAATAATATTAAGTATGGTTCTACCCTTTCAAAGGATGGATTCTCGCATCTCCATTTTGATTTTATGCTATCAAATCCACCATATGGAAAAACCTGGAAATTAGATGAAGATTCTATTGTTATTGATAGGGGCAAAAAAGATAATGAAATTATAAAGGACCCAAGGTTTCAAATAGGGCTACCGACAATTTCAGATGGTCAATTGCTTTTTCTTATGAATATGATCAGCAAAATCAAATTTGATACAAAATTAGGTAGTAGAATTGCGAGTGTACACAATGGATCTGCATTGTTTACCGGTGAAGCAGGGAGCGGAGAAAGTGAAATCAGGAAATATATCATTGAAAGTGATTTATTAGAATGCATAATAGCATTGCCACTTAATATTTTTTACAACACTGGGATACCAACATACGTTTGGATAATATCTAACAAAAAAACAGATAATAGAAAAGGTAAAGTACAGTTAATAAATGCAATAAATTTATATGAAAAATTAAGAAAAAATTTGGGGAAGAAAAATTGCGAAATGACGAAAGAACATATAAAAGAAATTACAAATCTGTATTTAAATTTTGTTGAAACTGATATTTCGAAAATTTACCCAAACGAATTTTTTGGATACAATAGGATTATTGTTGAAAGACCATTGAGATTGTCTTCGAAATTTACAAGTAAAGCAATACAGAATATACGCTATGATAAGAACTTGATAAATGAGATGCAGTGGATTTATAGTCAATTTGGAGATGAAGTCTATAAAAAAGTCAATAAATTTAAGAGTGAAATCGAAAATTATTTGAATAAAAATGAAATAAAACTTAAGCCAAATGATAAGACTAGACTATTAAAACAAGAAAACTGGGATATGCATTTGAAATTAATGCAAAAAGCTATGTTACTGGCAAATTTTATTAGTGATAAACAACATAATGACTATAATCACTTGACAAATTTAGTTAGAGAGATAGTTAAGTCTAAAAAATTACAGATTGAACCGACCGAACAAAAGTATATTTTAGAACGAATTAGCTGGAAAAATGAAAACGCTGAAAGAGTGATTAAAAAGATTGATGGAAATGGAGCAATAATATACGAAACAGACAGTGATTTAAGAGATATCGAGAAAGTACCTTTAGATCAAGATATAAATCATTTTTTTATAAGAGAAGTATTACAACACGTACCTGATGCTTGGATAGATGAAAATAGAACACTTAAAGGGTATGAGATTTCATTTACAAGATATTTTCATAATTATGAAGAACCCCGCAGTTTGAAAACTATTATTAAGGATATAATCAAAATTGAAAGAGAAACTGAAGGAATACTTCATAAAATTATTAAGGAATAATGGTAACCTATTTAAAATATTACAATATTAAACAAGAAAATTATGATTATGTGAAAAGATTACCTGTTGGTTGGCAACTATTGCCGAATATCGCCATATACGAGGAACGAATTGAACGTGGATTTACTAATGAAGAGCTCTTATCGGTTACTATTTCGAATGGCATAATCAAACAAAAGGAAATAGAAGTTAAAAAGGACAGTAGTAACGAAGATAAGAGCAATTATAAATTAATAAAAGAAGGTGATATTGCATACAATAAAATGAGAATGTGGCAAGGAGCAGTTGGATACAGCAATTACAGAGGTATTACTAGTCCTGCTTATGTAATATTGAAACCGAAACATAAATTAAACTCAAAGTTTTTCCATTATTTGTTTAGAACAAGATTCTATAATAATTACAGCAAAAGATTTTCTTATGGTATTGTAGATGACCAATTGAGTTTAAGGTACACAGACTTTAAGCGAATGTACAGCATAGTACCTCCAATTCACGTACAAGATGAAATTGTTGATTACTTAGATAGAAAAAATAGTGAAATCGAAGAGTATATCGTAAAGAAAGAAGATTTGATTTCATTATTGAAAGAGAAAAAAAAGTCGTTTCAAGAATTATATACTAGGGTTGGTCTCAATAATGTGTCAAAATTAAGATTGTCTCATATAGCTTGGTTAGGAAATATAAATTCCGATTGGCAAGTATTGCCTAATATTGCAATTTTTAAAGAAATTGTAGAGAGAAATAGACCTGATGCAGAATTACTTTCAGTTACAATTGGAAAAGGAATTATTAGACAATTAGATTCAGAAAAAAGAGATTCTTCAACATTGGACAAATCTAAATACCTATATGTTCAAAAAGGGGATTTTGTCTATAGTATGCGGTTCAGACAAGGATCTTGTGGAGTTAGTAACCTAAATGGCATAGTTAGTCCTGCATGTACGGTATTAAGGCCGAGAGAACCAAAACAAATTAATTTAAAGTTTTATTATTATTTGTTTAAAACACAATTTTATAAAGAGTATATCGAATGTTTTTCTTATGGTATCGCAGATGGTCAAATACCGCTCAGATACGTGGATTTTAAAAGAATGTATTCATTAGTGCCACCAATTACTGTTCAAAATGCTATTGTAAAGTTATTAGATGAAGAATTTACAAAAATAGATAAGGCAATTGATATGGCTATGGATGAAATACATTATATTAAAGAATTTCGAGAATCTTTAATTTCATTCATTGTTACAGGCAAGCACAAAATTAAATAATTCATCATTTATAATGAAATCATTCACAGATACCTCAGAAGAAGGCTTCCAACATTTCATAACCAAATTTTTGGTTAATGAGCATAAATATGCAGAATGCTTAGCCGTTGAATTTGATCGTGAGTTTTGCGTAAATGTTAGTCAAATTATGGCTTTTATAAAATCATCTCAAAAAGATGCTTATGAAATGATACAAAAAAAGGGTGAACGAAGTTTTTTAGTGCGATTAGATGAAAAGATTAAAGAACTTGGTGTTATAGAAGTTTTGAGAAAAGGCGTTAAGCACTTTGATAAGTCTATAAATTTATTTTACCGCAAACCACCATCCAATTTCAATCAGAAAGACTTTACCAACTATAATTCAAATGTTTTTTCTGTAATTCAAGAATTGAAATACAGTTTAGACCATAACAATCGTTTAGACTTATCAATTTTTGTAAATGGCATCCCGGTAATTACAATGGAGTTAAAAAATCCTTTGAGCGGGCAAACAGTGCAAAATGGAACTCGACAATACCAAAATGATAGGAACCCAAAGGATAAAATCTTTTCGTTTGCACGTTGTATGGTTCATTTTGCAGCAGATACGGAATTGGTTTATATGTGTTCGCATTTGAGAGGCAAAAAAACTGATTTTCTTCCTTTCAACAAAGGATTGAATGATGGGACATCAATTCCTCCGTTCGGAAAAGGAAATCCTTTAAATCCGAATGGTTTAAAAACACATTACCTTTGGGAAGAAGTATTAAGCAAAGATTCATTGAGTAATATTATTGAACAATTTGCTCAAGTTGCAGAAGAAACAGATGAAGACACAGGTAAAAAAACAAAGAAAATGATATTTCCACGTTACCACCAACTTACTTCTGTTAGAAAGATATTAGATCATTCTAAGCAGTTTGGGTTAGGTCAAAAATATTTGATTCAACATTCAGCTGGCTCAGGTAAATCTAATTCTATAACATGGCTAGCGCATCAATTAATTAGCTTATTTGATGATAGTGGTGAAAATCATATTTTCGATTCTATAATTGTTGTTACTGATAGAACAGTTCTAGACAGACAATTGCGTGATAATATAAAGCAATTTGCGCAAGTCAAAGGTATAGTTGAGGCAATTACAGGTGAAGGCACAAGTAAAACAAATCAATTAAGAGATGCAATAACAGACAGAAAAAAGATTATAATAACAACTGTTCAAACATTCCCGCATTTATTAGATGAAATGCAGGATATGCCCGCTTTGAAATTTGGAATAATTATTGATGAAGCACATAGCAGTCAAAGTGGTGAAAGTTCAGCAAAGATGAATGCAGTTTTAGGGGAAAAAGAAATTGAAGAAGATGACCAGGAACCAGAAGAACCAACACTAGAAGACAAAATAAACGAATTAATTGAGAACCGTAAAATGATTAAAAACGGTTCTTATTTTGCATTTACAGCAACCCCGAAGAATAAGACACTTGAAATGTTTGGCGAACCGGTTTCAGAAAATACTGCCGAAGGTGAAAAAATCAGGCATTATCCATTCCATTTATATTCTATGAAACAAGCTATTGAAGAAGAATTTATTTTAGACGTTCTAAAGAATTATACGACATACAATTCATATTATAAATTAATAAAATCAGTAGAAGGCAATCCTGAATTTGATACTAAGAAAGCACAGAAAAAACTAAGGGCATATGTTGAAGGCCACGAATTTGCAATAGCAGAAAAAGCTAAGATTATGATTGACCATTTCCATAATGATGTCAGACATTTAATCAATGGTGAAGCCAAAGCAATGGTTATCACAAAAAGTATACTTTCTGCGATCAAATATAAACATGCTTTTGATATTTATCTAAAAGAAATTCATTCACCATATAAGGCAGTCGTTGCATTTTCGGGTAAGAAATTGTACAATGGTATTGAATACGATGAAAAGGGAATGAATAATTTTGAAACAAAAAAGAATGATATTCCCAAAAACTTCAAAAAAAGTGAATATAAATTCCTGATAGTAGCTAATAAATTTCAAACTGGTTTTGATCAACCACTGCTTCATACTATGTATGTAGATAAGAAATTACAAGGTGTACAGGCTGTTCAAACTCTGTCCCGTCTTAATCGTTCATATAAACCTTTCAAAAGAGATACCTTTGTTTTGGATTTTTACAATAAAGTAGAGGAAATCAAAAAGGGATTTGAGCCTTATTATACTTCAACTATACTGAGTGAAGAAACAGATCCAAACAGGTTAAATGATTTAGTTGATGAATTGGATAAATTCGAAGTTTATTCTGAAGAACAGGTATTAGATTTTTTCAAGAAATATGCTAACAAAGCAGAAAGAACAATTATTGACCCTATTCTTGATTCATCAGTATTTGTATTTTCTAAAAATTTAGCTGCAAATGACCAGATTAATTTTAAAGCAAAAGCAAAATCATTTTTGCGTTCATATAGCTTCTTATCAAAAATTATGGATTTTAATAACCATTATTGGGAAGAGTTATGGTGGTTCTTAAAACTATTAGTTCAGAAATTAAAAATCGAAGATGACGACGACCTTGCACAAGGGATTATTGATACAATTGATATGGATAGTTATCGCCCCTCGAAGCAAAAGAAGGAATCGATTGGTTTGGAAGATGAACCTTCCTTGATTGACCCTATGTCAGTGGATATAAGCGCAGGTAAGCCAGAACCAGAATTAGATACATTAGAAAATATATTAAATGCGTTTAATCATAGGTTTGGAGATATTGACTGGACAGATAAAGACAAAGTAAACAAAATTTTAACTGAGCAGTTACCGGCTGAGATGAAAGCTGATGATGAAACAGTTAATGCCATCAAATATTCTGATAGACAAAATGCCAGAATAACATCAGATAAAAAATTAAAAGAATTGATGGAACGTTATTTATATACTCAAACGGAAATATTCAAAAAGTATACTCAAGATAAGGATTTCCAACGCCAATATCAGGAATTTATTTTTGAAATATTGTGGAAGAATTCTAATAATACTGGTAACAATATATGATTACAGATGGATCATACCATTTAATTGGTATCAAAAATATTGATATTACGAAAGAAATTGATAATATAATTTCCAAAGCATTGAATACCTTAATCATTTGTGGTTATTCCTTTACTAAAACCAGTAATAAAAAATCAACACTGTTAAAGATAATTAACTCTAATGCTAGAATAAAACATTGCATATTCCCCATTAGTCTTTTTATGTCCAAAGACTATAACCGATATAATGCAATAGAATTAATCAATAATGGTGTCTCAGTTTCATTAGAACCAAATAATCATTCTAAATGGTTACTAAATGAAAATGAAATGTATTTTGGTTCTCTAAATTTTACAACCCATAGTATAGAAAAAAGAATTGAAGTTGTAACCTTCAAAAAATTTGACAATTTTGATATTCTAAAAAATGAATTTCTTGACTTTACTATTGATAGTATAAAAAGAATGAAATCTATTTCTCATAGAAATAAAATTAGAAGTGTAATAACACGCAATCAAAAATTATATCGCATAAACAGTAAGAGAATAAAAAGACTAAACCCATCCATTAGGAAAATATATTCTACAATCAATTCAATTCCTAAAGTAAAAGCTTCAATAGACCAAATGATTGTGAATGTTTATTGGTTATTAGAAGACCAATCTTACTTTTCAATATTTAGAAATGCAAATACATTATTTGGTGATTTGAGTCACATTTATGATTTAGGTAATAGAATAATTTTAAATTACGAAAATGATATGCAGTATTCTAAGATTGTTGAAAAGTATAATTATAGCGTAAATAGATTTCAAGATAGATTTGAATTTTTTATTGGTAAATCTAAAAACTTAATTGGTAATTTAGAGACTTTGCCAGAGATATCTCAAAAAAATAAAGATTTAAGTATCGAAAATGTTAAAATATTGAAAGAAATGATAAATAGATAAGTTATTTAACAGCCCCTTAACTTTGAAAATAGAATATATTGATCCCCGTTGTTTGTGTTGCCACCAACATCAAAGCAAAAAGTCTCCCCTCCAGGGCTTTTTTATTTTAGGTTATCCTAACCCCAGCTCTGAAGTGCGGGGCTACACAAAAAAATCTTACCGCTACATCTCTTTGCGGCATTGCGGTAAATGTTTTCTTCATCACCCTATAGCTTCTTAAAATCATCCACAACAATAATTTTGCTTCTGGCAAGGATCTCGAAATTGCTGTTCATTATATCAAATCTCCATATCCCGGGCTCGGGAGTTATCACGCCTATGGCTCCGTCTCTGCTAACATCAATTTTAATTGTTCTGGTATACTGTTTCAGCTCAAAATTATAGCAGCATAGCTTAAGTGTATATTCGCCGAGGTCATGTATGGCGTTAAAGTACCAAACAATTTGTTCTCCGCTTAAAATATTGCTAACATCGCCAACCATTTCTCCCGTTTTGGTATCGTAATACTTCCCGGTTTCAACAAATCCCAAAATGTTTTCTGTGTAGTCACCGCTTGACTGTGCGTGTGCCGTGGCCCCCAGCAGCATAAAAATTATAATAATTCCTGTTTTTGCGCCAGTGCAGAGCCTGTAATTCAGAGTTGTTTTCATTTTTTTGTGAGTTTAGCTTCAGTTGTACATTTAAATATATGTTTAAATCCCCGCGGTTTCATATCATGGGATGATATTTTTTTTTGGGGGGGGGAAGAAAGTCTCCCATCCGTCAGAGCCGGATCTACGACGTGTCAAAGCCAGTCCTTCGGCCTTACGGGGTTAGAGGATAAACCACAAAAATATTGTCACCCTGAACTCCTGCCTGAACTGCCGTTCCTTCCCAAGCTCAGTAAGGCAAGCCGTTACGGCAGGCAGGCGTTTCAGGGTCTGCTGCCAAACCCGAAAATTATAGAGTAGGAGGACATCCCGCCGGTGCGGGACTGGAAAAAGCGCCAGGATGCTGAACCAAGTTCAGCATGACAGGAGAGGCAAGAGCATTACCTTCCTCTGCCAGGGCAGATTAAGGCGTGGCCCCGCTCTGTATCTCCCATCTGTCAGAGCCAGATCTACGACGTTTCGGAGCCATCAGCCGGAGCAGACCTTCTTTAATTCCATAAAATAAGGCAGGCAAGAATCCGGTCCTACGGCCTACGGGGTTAAAGACTTTATCCGTTTCACATTTCACGTTTGACGTTTCACATTTTTCTTCTCTTTTCCCCTGCTTTAAGCAGGTCTTTGGCTTGCAGGCACTGCTTCGCAGCATTTGACTTATTGATTGACTTGACAATGCAATTAGCATATATTATATTACCGTTAGTATGCAGAAAGCATATTAATTCTTAATTTATCCTTTATTTTATATGTCCATACTTGCCGCATTAAAAATAATTTTTCTTTTCACTAATAATTTTCCCAACATGAATAATCATCTTGGGAATTTTGCAGGTGCCAATTTCAGGCTGTTTTGGGGGTTTTCTCATTTAGATTATCATCCAGAAAGCGGATTACCATCATCAAATATTCATAATGGGAATGGATTCATCGTGGGAATATTGCGATTATAGCGCGTAAAGTGCATTCGCACGATGGAAATCCCCCGGAAAAAAAATCATGATCATCGTGGGAATCATGTTGGGAATGGGTTGAGGGTAGGGGAAGCCCCGAAGGGGAAGGAGCAGATTCCATCGGCCTACAGGGTTAGAAGCAAAAACCTCACAAATATTGTCATGCTGAACTCGTTTCAGCATCTGTCCTCCTACTCCATAATTTTCGAGTATGGCGGCAGACCCTGAAACAAGTTCAGGGTGACAGTAGAAGCAAAACCCCCTCTGTATCTCCCACATGCCGGGGCAGTCCTTCGGCCTTATAGGGGGAAATGATAAGTTTACAATTGTATATTTTAAGTCCCCTCCTTACCAAGGAGGGGATTTAGGGGAGGTCTTATATGTTGTTGGTCACAAGACCAACAACGTGGGATTTAATCAGAAATTAAAGAAGTAGAAAGGAGCAAAAAAGTGATGATTTAAATTGTTTTTTCCAAAAAGTAAAACCAACTATTTTCTATAACAACCGTTTTCGCAAATGCCATATGTAAATCAATATATGAATCTTCTGAGACCTTGTATGCAATACCATCCATTATTCCTAAATGGAATAGGATCAATTTATCATTATGGCTTTTTTTAACACTTGATGCACTTGTAGATCTTAGGAAGTCTCTTACCTTATTGACAAAACTTATTTCGGAAGAGCTCAGATTATCAATGTTTACCATCTTGTTGGAAGAATCTCTTAAATCGTTTAATGTTATTGAATTGATATTTTTAAACTTCCCAAATTCATCAGAGATAATCGATAAATCGACTTTATGAACATTGTAGAAATCTTTAGAAGCATCTATCCCATGCTTTATATTACATGAAGAGAATAAAATACTTATAAATATGAAAGTACTTAACTTTAATCTTATGCAGTTTTTCATTTGTCGACTAATTATACAAATATAATTGTTGTTGGTCACAAGACCAACAACGGGGGAATTCAGGGCTAAAGCCCGTCTATTTCTTTACTTTAACCCCCGCCCTAAAGGGCGGGGCTACACAAAAGCGGTAATAATTTCTTGATTCTTTGAGTTCCTTTGAGCCTTTGAGACTTTGTGGTGGTCTTTTGTTTTGATTTTGATTCTGATACCGCCTTCCTCCCACTCCGTGGTTGTAAGGCGTAGCCCCTCAATCCGGCGGCTGCCGGATTTCTACCCCTCCTTGGGGAAGGAGGGGAGCTTTTGTAAAATTATCAAATTAGTAAATATGCGCAATTTATACAGCTTTTGAAGCCTTGAAAGTGTTGAAATTTTTCGTTATTTTAGCGTTTTATTAAGAGTAAATTTTATAAACAGACCACCGCTAATGCGGACTCCCGTAGGGATAAACTTCGGGATAAACCACAGGGTAAACAGGAGTAGTTGTGAAAAGAACGTTTCAGCCAAGCAATACAAAAAGGAAAAACAAGCACGGTTTCAGGGAAAGAATGAGTACCAAGAACGGAAGAGCTGTTTTAGCCAGCCGCAGAGCTAAGGGCAGAAAAAAGCTCACAGTAAGCGATGAAAAAAAGTTTACAAGGTAATTTAAGTTTAATCAAAAAAAATTAACTTAAAACATTGAACTTTGAGTAAGGTATTTACATTAGGACGCGGTGAGATAATCAGGGGATTCGGTGTATTCGAAGAAATACTTTCTGCTTCAGTAAAACTTGAATCGAAATACGTTAATGCGTTTTTAAATTTTTCAGATCTTAAGACCGGCTTTCCAGTTAAAGTCGGTTTTTTGTTATCAAAAAAAAAATTAAAAAATCCACTGAGCGTAACCGTTTAAGAAGACTGCTGAAGGAATCATACAGGCTTAACAAGCCCGGGCTGCTGAAGGCAGCCGCAGAGAAAGAGCAGTGCCTCAGAATTCTATTCACCCTGTCAAGCTCAGCATACAAAAGCCACACAGAACTAAGTTTTAAGGAAATTTCTTCGGGAATGCCCGGGCTTCTCGGGAAGATTTCTGAAAGAATAAAATAATTTGTTAAACGTCTTAACCGGTATAAAATATCAATAATCCACTGAAATATCTGAACCCCAAATACCTGCTGATTTTATTCATAAAATTATACAAGTATGCGATATCGCCGCTCTTCCCGCCATCATGCAGGCACTATCCAACGTGCTCAACATATTCCGTAGAAGCGCTTGAAAAGCACGGGCTCTTCAAAGGGTTTTATATGGCGTCAGTCAGGATATTGAAATGTAACCCCTTCTTCGCCGGCGGTTATGACCCTGTTCCCGAAAAAAAATTAAAAGTGAATTAAATAAACAATGGATAGAAATTCGATAATTGGTTTTGTATTGATCGGGGTAATATTAATAGGCTGGTTGTATTTCCAGAATAAAAACACTCCCCCTGTAAATAAAGATGAAAAGAAAACCGAGCAGGTAAACCAGGATAGCTTAAAGAAAGTTCAGGAAGTCGAGCAGAAAAAGCAGCAGCAGGTGCTGCAGGATACAGTCAAGAAGAATGTAGCAGGCGATACATCAAAAGTAACACAGCCTGTATCTGAAAAATACGGAGCGCTGTTTGGTAAGTTTGAAAAAGGCGAAGATAAGGTCATAATTATTGAGACCGATAAATATTACGCTGAGTTTTCTACTAAGGGCGGCTCACTGATAAAGTATGAAGTAAAAGGATTTAAAACATGGGATGGCTTCCCGGTTCAGCTGCTTTACCTGGATAAAGGGGGAGAGCTTAATGTGCTGTTCAATTCCACCGAA
>JAUQWQ010000037.1 GCA_030835085.1 Ignavibacteria bacterium | reverse complement strand
AAATGTTGCGGTTCATCAATTTTTGTTACTACGTTAATATCAATTGCCGCAGTACTTGATATTATCATATTTCTAAATCTATCATTTTCAAAAACCTTAGTTAAGGCAGAATTCTTATCAAATTGCCATTTCACTAATTGTTTT
This sequence comes from Ignavibacteria bacterium, assembly GCA_030835085.1. Taxonomy (GTDB): domain Bacteria; phylum Bacteroidota; class Ignavibacteria; order Tepidaquicellales; family OLB5; genus OLB5. The sequence goes on along the minus strand of JAUQWQ010000037.1, from coordinate 12,136 downwards.
ATATCATATTTATTTTCTTTTCTATAATCCTGCAAATTCTTGATTATCTCCCTCGTTTTCCCCTCATTTACCAGCTCTTCATCAAGCTTTGTATCAAGCGCGATGGTCAGGTTATCCTGTGATTCTATTACCCAGCCTTCGATGTTTTCTGTCTGTATCAGCAGGTCATCCATGGTGAAATCATACCCGCCGTAGGCTGTTTTGCCTTCAGCTATCACCTGGTTCAGATTTTCCTGCGGAAGCTCAATTGCAAGCTGAGCGACTTTCTTCACATCCTTGCCGTATTTGGGACCCGCAACCTTAAAGTTCAGCTTCGCTGAACGCCTGATAAGGCTTGAATCCTTTTCAATGAACTTAAGCTCTTTGATATTTATCTCTTCAAGGATTATATCCTTCATCGTCTCTATTGCCTCGCGCTCCGTATCGTTGGTGATGGCAATGAGTATCTGCCTGAGCGGCTGTCGTGTTTTTAAGTCATTTTTAACACGCATGAATCTTGCCAGTGAAACAATGCGCTTTGCCAGATCCATATTATAGTTAAGCTCGGCGTCAATGTTCTCAGTATTTTCTGCAATATAACTTAAATGAACCGATTCTGCATCAGTTAAATTTCGGTAAAGTTTTTCGGTTAAAAACGGCGCTATGGGGGATACAAGCTGTAAGAGTCCCGTCAGCACCTCATACAATGTGCCGTAGGCTGCCATTTTATCAGCCTCGCCATCCGGCGTACGGAAGCGTTTCCTGTTTCGGCGCACATACCAATTGGATAGATCATCAATTGCGAAATCGCTAAGCACCCTCACAGCTTTGGTTATCTGGTAACCATCCATCAGGTCTATAAATATAGCTTTTGTATTTTCAAATGCTGAAATTATCCAGCGGTCTATCTCGGGTCTTTCACTCACAGGAACGGAATTCTTTTCAAACTCCTTCTGTGTAACGCCCAGCAGATTGCAATACAGCACAAAAAATCTGTATGTGTTTATTACTGTATCAAAAAATTTATTGCGCACCTCAAGCATATCATCTTCGCTGAACATCTTGGGACGCCACGGCGGAGAAGAGCTTATCAAATACCAGCGCAGAATATCAGCGCCGTACTTATCCATTATATCAAACGGATTAACAACATTGCCAACATGCTTACTCATCTTGCGGCCGTCTTTATCGAGTATAAGGTCGTTTACAATAAGATTCTTATATGCCTTATCACCAAAAATAAACGAGCCAATTGCATGCAAACTGTAGAACCATCCTCTTGTCTGGTCAACGCCTTCGGCGATAAAATCAGCGGGATAGTTGCGCTCGAAGAGTTCCTTATTTTCAAACGGGTAATGATGCTGCGCAAACGGCATGGAGCCTGAATCATACCACGCGTCAATGACTTCAGTAACGCGCGTCATTTCAACGCCGTACTTTTCAGATTTAATTTTAATTCTATCGATATACGGTTTATGCAGGTCAAGCTCAGTACCTTCTGGATAAACCTCATCATAGTTCACGGCTTTAGCCTTCAGCTCTTCAATTGAGCCAATTGCCTCGTAAACCATTTTGCCCTCAACCTCTGCGCCCCATATCGGCAGCGGTGTTCCCCAATACCTGTCACGGCTTAGCGCCCAGTCGCGGTTCTCTTCAAGCCAGTTGCCAAAACGTCCCGTGCCGGTTTCCGGCGGGAACCAGTTAATTTCATTGTTCAGCTTTATCATCTTATCCTTGTAGCTGGGTGTGTTGATGTACCAGCTTTCACGGGCATAATAAAGCAATGGCGAGTGGCAGCGCCAGCAGTGCGGATATGAGTGAACGAACTTCTCTTTTTTGTAAAGCTTTTTTTCTTCCTTAAGCTTTAGTATTATATCATCATCGGCTTCTTTTACAAATCTGCCGGCAAAATCAGTTACTTCGCTTGTGAACTTACCGCTTTTATCAACCGGCTGCATTACAGGCAGATTATATTTGCGCGATACCTGGTAATCATCTTCACCAAAGGCGGGCGCGATGTGCACAATACCTGAACCATCTTCAGTGGATACAAAATCACCAAGCGTCACATAGAACGCTTTCTTTTCGGGATCAGGCTGCACATAAGGCATAAGCTGTTCATACTCTACGCGCTCAAGCTCACTGCCCTGAACCTCGCCAAGCACTTCATACTCTTCTTTAATTACTGCAAGGCGCTCTTTTGCGAGAATGATTTTTTCGCCGGTATCTTTGAACTGAATTTTAACGTAGGTTATCTTGGGTCCAACCGCCAATGCGACGTTTGATATAAGCGTCCATGGTGTAGTTGTCCACACCAAAAAGCTGTAGCCATCAAACCCCTGCCCGGGTTTTATTTTGAACACAACATAAACGCTGGGGTCTTTTACATCTTCATAACCCTGCGCCACTTCGTGAGTCGAGAGCGGTGTTTCGCAGCGTGGACAGTACGGCTGAATTTTATATCCGCGGTAAATAAGCTCCGCATCAAAGAATTTTTTGAGCGACCACCACACTGATTCAATATACTCATTTTTATATGTGATGTACGCGTCTTCCAGGTTGACCCAGTAGCCCATGCGCTCGGTCAGGTCTTCCCAATCTTTGAGATACTTGAACACGGAATCACGGCAAGCCTTGTTGAATTTTTCAACGCCGAGTTTTTCTATATCATCCTTGGATTTTATACCAAGCGATTTTTCAACTTCAATTTCAACGGGTAACCCCTGGGTGTCCCATCCCGCTTTGCGGTAAACCTGCCAGCCCGTTAATGTTTTATAGCGGCAGATAAGATCTTTTATAGCGCGCGCAATTACGTGGTGAATTCCGGGTTTGCCGTTTGCTGTGGGCGGACCCTCATAGAACGTGAACGAAGGTTTCCCTTCGCGGGTTGATATGCTTTTAGTGAAGATATCATGCTCTTTCCAGTAAGATATTACTTCTTTTTCAAGCTCTGATTGATTTATTTTATCGGGTAATTCTTTGAACATATTTTTTTCCCCTGCGTAAGCGGGGGTCTCTGTTACAGATTAATAAAAAGTTATATTAAGGCAGCAATAATTATCGCAACCCATTGTTAAATAGCAACTTAAACTTAAAATAAACTTAAATATACTGTAATTTTAAGGTATTTACAATGATTAATATAGTGATGTGATTAAGATTGACCTCACCCACTGTCAGGCCAGTTCTACGACCTGACCCCCTCTCCTTAAAGGAGAGGGGGAACTAAACCCCAAAGCTCTCGGACATTGCTCCCCTCTCCTCGTAGGAGAGGGGCTGGGGGGTGAGGTGTAAAAGTATTTCCCCCCCTCCCCAACCATTGGAATTTCCAGAAATTCGCAATGAAAAAATTACCCGTTGAACGACTGGAATGGGGTTTGCTGCACAGAATTGCAGGAATTCCAGCCGTTGGGGAATTTTGCCGCACACGCTGAACGATTGGAATAACCACGCGAAAAACCGTGATCAAACCTGCAGATAAAACCAACAATTTTGTTACCATACATTTAAATTAATAAATAAAGGATAAATCTTAAACATTTACGGCCATTCGCGGTATGCCTAAGGCATACATGCATAATATAATATATGCATAAGGAATATGCAAGCACCACCTCATCCCCTGACCAAGGGACAGGGTAAAGCAAAACAAACCCCCGTTGTAAACTAACCAGGGACTTTGATTTCGTTCGATCAATGACAAGAACAAAATTGCGGATTTTCATCCCCCCTTCAACTGAAGGCCGCAGGACTGGCTTTGACATGTGGGGACGATTTTCAGAATACAATTAAATGTACAATTCAACATTATACAGTCGGTACGATAATTTTAGATGGGGGTTTTGATTTTGATTTCGCCTTCAAGGTCGTCTCATAATTTGGGGGCTATTGCAATTGGAAACGACCCGACTGTCTGAGCCTTACAGGCTACCCAGTCAAGGCGGGTCGTCTCTACAAAGGACTCTGCGAAGAGCAAGGCAGCCAACTTCGGAGGGGGCGCGGTGTATCACTGTAGCGATTCATCGCTGCAACTTCCGGCGGCGACGGGCACTGCTATTGACATAAAATACAAATTAAACTAAGTTTGTTATAAGGATGCGCGTTAAGTGATGGGGGCATCACAGGTAACCGCTCCCCGTTGTTTTTGTGAATACACAAAGCAGCTTACATTCAGGGTTTACATCACGCGAAAATTAGATAGAGGGCTTATCCCGCCGAAAACGGGAGAAGCCTTTTTGCATTTAATAAGGCTTGATTCACTCATTTAACTAACTTAAACAACATCACTATGGAAAAATTTTCATCAAAAAACGGGGTCAGCGTGTACGCTTATAAAGGCGACGCAATGACACTGCTGGCATTTGACCTGGAAAAAAATCTGACCGAAGGTCTTGCGGGTTTTTCGATCAAAGTGAAAACGGGTTCAAAGGAATATTTTTTATATAACAAGCTGAAGTTCAGCGGCAAGGTTAAATTACACAAAGAGCCAAAGTATGAACGTGAAAGATACTCAACAGAATTTTCGCCGATACAGAAATTCAGGTGGATACATGTGCCATCAAGTGAGCATTACGTGGGCAATCCGCAGTTCGGTGAATACACCTACGAGATAACTCCCCGGTACATTAAGGATAAAACCCTGCTTGCCCCGGATAAAAACCTTACGGTTGATGTGACAATTGATGTGAGTCCATTTAAAGATGGCGATATTGCAGTGGGCTTTACGCGCTCATTCATTTCCTCGCAGGCGTTTGCATACCACTTTGGCAACAACCTGAACTTAAAGCCCAAAGGCTCGGGACTTGTGTTCGATCTTAAACAGCAGGCGGGAACCGCCAAAAGGTACAACAGGGCAGAAAAGAAATTCACTGAAATGCCCTTTACCTATGAAGAGATACACGAATACCTGGGCTGGCAGGCACGCGATATGATAACCGGATTTTTAAACGAAGCGCTGAGCGATAAAACAATGCGGCTTGATGTTTTTGCATATGACCTCAATGAGCCGACAGTTGTTGATGCTTTCTTAAAGCTGGCAAAACAGGGGCGGATTAGAATAATACTTGATGACTACCCCGGTCACAAAAAAGCCGGCTCGGCTGAGATGGTATTCGAAAAGGAATTCAAAAAAATAGCGAAGAACAAGGACGATATCTTCAGGGGTAATTTTTCAAGCCAGGCGCACAGCAAGGTATTTATCATGCGGAAAAATAACAAAGCCGCAAAGGCTGTTAAGGTGTTGACGGGCTCAACCAACTTTACGTTAAACGGCCTGTGCGTTAACGCCAATCACACAATTGTATTCAGCAATAAAGATGCGGCACAGCTTTACGCTGATATTTTTGATATGTCATTTGGCAAGGAGAAGATGGATTCATTTAAGAAGTCACCCGAGGCAAAGAAGGATTTTAACTTTAAGCCCAACGGCCTGCCTGATATGACCATAAGGTTTTCGCCCCACCCTGCTGCGTTTGTTAAGGATTTCTTCGGGAAGATAGCCAAAAGGATAAACGAAGCAACAAGTGATGTGCTGTTTGCCGTGATGAAAGATGACAGCAGCAGCATCATACTTGATGCGCTGCAGAAACAGGTGAGATCAAGCGATATATTTACAGCCGGCATAACCGATGTGAGAAAAGGAATGCAGCTTTACAAGCCCAACAAAAGAACAGGCATCAGGATATCGGGGCTGGAAATTGCCACCAAGCTGCCGAAGCCATTTAACAATATAATTAAGGTGCCGGGGCTTGGGCATAACATACACCACAAATTTGTGGTGGTAAACTTTAAGGGGGCTGACCCAGTGGTTTACTGCGGAAGCAGCAACCTTGCTTATACGCCTGAGCAGAACAACGGCGATAACCTGATAGAGATAAGGGATAAAGATGTTGTTCTTGTGTTTGCTATAGAGGCAATAAGGCTGATAGACCACTACTCATGGCTGAACAGAATGCTTGAGGGCGAAACGGAAAAAGACGAGCTGTTTTTATATGATAACACGCAGAAGACAAGGTGGTACAGCAAGTATTACAATCCAAAAGACCTGCGCTGCCTTGAACGTGACCTGCTGATGCGGTGATAAAATGCAGCGGGGTTTGCACTGTAGCGATTCACCGCTACAACTTTCGGTAGCGACAGGCACTGCTATTGACATAAAATTAACCTCTCCCCCCAGCCCCTCTCCTAAGAGGAGAGGGGAGCAATGTCTGAGAGCTTGGGGGTTTAGTTCCCCCTCTCCTTACAGGAGAGGGGGTCAGGGGGTGAGGTGTATCACTGTAGCGATTCACCGCTACAACTTAGCGTAGCGACGGGCACTGCTATTGACATAAAATACAAAAAAACCTATGTTTGTTATAAGGTAGTGTGTTAAGTGATGGGGGCATCACAGGTAACCGCTCCCCCTGTGCTTACCGATGCACAGTTGCATTTAGGGTTCAAATCACGCGAAACAAACTAGAGGGTTTAATCCGTTAACTACGGGTTAAGCCTTTTTTTGTTGTATAAAATAAAAATAACGAAAGGAAACAAAAAAAACATGTCAGTATCAGATTATAGATTCCCAAATGGTTCTTCACTATCTATTCAACACGAAGATTCTGTTATAAAAAAAATAGTGTTAATGAAAGATGATGTTGAGAATAGCATGGTAAGCCAAGTAATTTTTGATAGCGAAACAGAAAGCACAATTTTTAACATTCATTTGCTTAAAGGTAATGGAGATAGAGAAGATACAATTGGTTACATAGTTAACAAAGATGGCTTCATCAATAGAATGTAAACAGTGATTTAATAATATAAATAAAACTAATTAGTTATGGCAATTCATAAAGTATCATTCAACTTCCCTGATAGATTATTGGGAAAATCAGATGCTATTTTCAATGTCAACAGAGGCAACGGAAAACTCGGAACATTAAGAGTCTCTAAAGGAGGTGTTCATTGGATACCCAGTTACGGACAAAAAGGCTGGGTTATGTCTTGGAGAAAATTTGATGAATTGATGGTCGCAAAAGGTAGAAAAAAGAAATAATAATTAAATTATAAAACTATGCCTGTACCTAATCATAGAGATGGATGCCAGACATTAATGTATCCAACTCATTGTCCAGACTGCGGAGATCAAGTTTATTTCTTTTCTTGTTCGTGTGGGTCAAGAGTTTACTTTGACTTAAATCAGCCTCCTTGGTTACCACATGAACATAGATGTTGGTTATATCACATTAGAATTATGAGGGAAATATACGGATATCCAGAACATCTCATTGTTGATATAATAGAACAAGAAGCAAAAGTAAGAAATTTGCAAGTACCGCCTGAAATACGAGCAGTGCTAGATACAATGACCAACTTTTTGCCTTCAAAGAAATTACGGATAATAGAGATACCTCCGACAGATTCGCCGAAGGTTACTGTTGGAATGATCACAGTAGTGAATAGGAATATAAATTTTTTCAAAAAATTTGACTACCCTGATAATACAATGGGGAGAGCTCTTCTTGGGAAATTAGTAAATGATGCATATCTGGAATTGACAATAAGAGAGGGTGCTAACGAAGATAATGTTTGTTCAGAGTTTATTTGCTATATGCTATTAAATGAATATTTAACATTGCGAATACAACACAATGCAGTTGTAGGAGTAACATTAAAACCTTTTCAATTACCTGATGGGAGATATATCTGGTTAATTCACGAAATTGCAGTTTTGTGAACTAACGAATGCAATCATTAATAAGTAAAATTTTTGAACAAATATATGTTTTTTGCCTCGTTTGATAATAATTCCTCTCAAATCCAAAAATAAAAACTTAATAGACGCAAAACAAATTTTATCATATAACATACTAATAAAAAATTATTTATGGAATAAATTCTTGATAAATAGGATTTATGTATTGACAAGTTACGTTAAATGTATTATTTTTACAATAATTGTAATATTACTTACATTTATCGTTAGAAAATAGTCATAATTTGTTAATTTAATAACATAAATCGAAAATGATAAACTCGGAAATTATTAAGATCATTGAAGGTGCTTTAGAAAAAAACAAAGAAAAAGTGATAGATTATTCAAATTTATTGATACAAAATTTAGAAAAACAAGGTGATAAAGGCGCAGCCGATAGAATTAGGAAAGTATTAGAAAGAAAAAAAATGAATCCAGTCTATTTAGACGAATTAACTAATGTGCCAGTAGATAACGAAAGCAGAATGAGCATCGTTGATATTGAGTTTCCCAAATCAGAAGAAATTAAGTTAATTTTGCCAACCTACACTGAAATTAAAGTCATAGATTTTATTAAGCAATTAAAATTTAAAAAGCAATTTAATGATATGGGGATAGAAAGTGTTTCAACTTTACTCTTATACGGCCCCCCTGGGTGTGGTAAAACAACCGTAGCAAACTTTATTTCACAAAAAACAGAATTGCCTTTAATTGTAGCTAGACTAGATACGTTAATTTCTTCTTTACTAGGGAGTACTGGAAAAAATATACGAAGGATTTTTGAATTTGCAAATTCAAAGCCCTGCATACTTTTTCTTGATGAATTCGACTCAATAGCAAAAGCTAGAGATGACCAGTATGAGCTCGGCGAGTTAAAAAGAGTTGTTAACAGTTTGCTTCAGAATATTGATGAGTTTATTAAAGATAATATACTAATCGCAGCTACAAACCATCATGATCTTCTTGATAAAGCGATATGGAGAAGATTTAATTCAATAATAGAAATTCCTAAACCAGACTCTGAATCAGTTACCAAACTAATATTATTATTTATAGAAAATATTAAAAACGATTTCACACATGACGAAAAAAAGATCCAAACAATAGCAGAAATGTTAAAAAATTATTCACCTTCAGAAATTAAAAATGTTATGCATAATTCCATCTCAAAAATGGTTATGAATGACGAAAAATTCTTAACCTTTGAAAGGTTGATATTTGATATTTATTTATTTACCAATCATACCAATACCTCTCAAGAAAGTATGGTTAAATACTTAAACGAAAATGGCATTTCTCAAAAAATGATTTCAGATTTTCTTAATATATCAATAAGGCAAGTTAGAAATTTATTAAATTAATCTTAATATAAATGGAAAATAAAAATTTACCTCTCAAAATCTTTTTCACACGCGAAAAAGACCAATTAGATACTGAAGGTGGTGGCGGTAATCCCCCTAAATGGGTATTAAAAGGTTCACAACTAAAAAAACGAGCTGAGGGTTTAAAAGTTGAATTGAAGAATGTTAAACTTGACCAAAAAACAAAAAAAAGAAAATATATACCGTCAATATTAACTGTAAATTTAAAAGATAAAGCAATTGCCAAATCATATAGGCCCAAAATTGAATCCATTTTTAATGAAAACTATGAGAATAATGTGGTAGCTGTTACAAATGACTTTAATTTGTTGGTTAAAATTGATGGTCAGTCTAAAATCAATAAACTAAATGACAATTTAACCGATTACAAAAAATATGATTATTCTATTTCAGGCATTGACAAAATTAATGAATTTAGACCTGTTCTTGATTATCCTAAAACTATTAATACACCAATAAAAATAAAATTAATAAATTTTGGAGATGACGAATTAAATTCAAAAGTGCGTATAGATTTTGAAGAACTTCTAAAAAGTCAAAAGGGTATAATTCATAAAAAAACAATGTACACTGACGAATTAGTTGTTTACAAAATATCAAATCCCGATATTATAGATAAAAGAGAAATTGAAGAATTTGAAGGCTTATTCTCAATAGAGCCAATGCCAAAATTTGAAGTTACATTAGATGAATTTAAACATGATAAAAAAATCAGCATCAAAGCGCCTGAAAAGGAAATTAACTATACGATAGTAGGTGTCCTAGATTCTGGGATAAAAGATATTCCTCAAATTAAACCATGGTTATTGAAAGAAAACCATTTAAGTCATCCTGAAAGTCATTTAGATAAAAGACATGGAACATTCGTTGCAGGTATTTTAGAATATAATAATGAATTACTAAATCTAGGACATGACCTGCTAAGTGGTTTTCATTTGTTTGATGCTGCCGTATTTCCAGCTAAGAAGGGATCGATTGATGAAGACGAATTATTAGGATATATACAAGATGCAGTTTCTTTAAATGCCAAAAAAGTTAAATTATGGAATATGTCATTAGGGACTAGGACCGAAGCGGATTTAAATAATTTTTCTGACTTTGGTTATGGATTAGACAAATTACAAGATGACTATGGGGTATTAATTATTAAATCGGCAGGCAATTGCGATAATTTTACAAGAGGTAAACCAAAAAGCAGAATATCCGAATCTGCAGATAGTGTTCGATCTCTTGTTGTTGGCTCTATTGCACATTCGAAAGATCATTATGATTTGTCAGAAAAAGATCATCCTTCCCCATTTTCAAGAAAAGGACGAGCACCTGGCCACATAATAAAACCCGACGTTTCGGATTATGGAGGAAATGCTGGTATTGATACGAATGGCGTTCCTACAATTAATGGTGTACCATCATTTGATTTGAATGGTAATGTAGTAAATAATATCGGCACGAGTTTTTCTACTCCTCGTGTGACTGCACTGACTGCCAATATCATGAATAATTTAAATGAAGATTTCAATCCCCTACTATTGAAAGGATTGACAATTCATTCAGCTAAATATCCATCTTCAATAAGAATGCCGTTAGAAGAGAAAATTGAAAATATGGGATTTGGAGTACCCGCCAACTTGAAAGATATTCTATATAATGATGTAAATGAAATTACCTTAATTTTGCAAGATAAATTAAGAAAAGGATATTTTCTAGATGTGTTTGAGTTTCCTTTTCCACAAGAAATGGTTGAAAAGAATCTATATTACGGTGAAATTACAATTACATTGGTAAACTCTCCATTAATTGATATTTTTCAGGGTCCAGAGTATTGTCAATCTGATATTGAGGTTTTATTTGGTACATATGACAAATTAAAAGCAAGAGATACAAACATAAAGACAATTAAGAACCCAATAGGAAGAGACAATTCCAATAATATTTTGAAGGAATCTTATTATAACAATAAGAAAAAAGACCTGAATTATGCTTATGAGAATTTATTGATAAATTTTGGCAAGAAATATCACCCAGTAAAAAAATATAAAATTGATCTAGCAAAAATACTACCAAGTAAAACTAAATTCATTGAAAAACCAAAAAAGTGGTTTCTAAAACTAAACGGGTTATACAGGAATAGTGTTCTGCAAAACAGCATAAAAAAAGGATTTCCACTAGAACAAGAGTTTTGCCTGATAATTACAGTTAAAGATCCAAAAAGAAAACACAAAATTTATGATATTGTTTCAAATAATCTAACACAAAACAATTTCATACATAGGAATATTAATCTTAAGACTCAAGTTAGAGTGTCTGTTTGATAGTATCTTATCCATATGCAGATTATTATTAGTAAGTTTGAATCTGCATACAGTTATTTCTTAAAGCATCTAACACACAAACAAATCATACGGTGTGTTTAAGCAGTCCTAACCTCATTTCCCCTCTCCTCTAAGGAGAGGGGAAAATATCAATGCAGGATACTGATTTTTTTTACACCTCACACACAAAAATACCTGCCGGTATTTTTTTTTGGTTTAGCAGTGAATTGAATCCCACATTGGCAATTATGTAATTGCCTTTGGCGGATGTGTATTCTTCCTCAATGCCGCGCAGGTCCAGCCGGTCGAGGAAATCGCGGGCGTTTCCCTGGTATCTGATGTAGAGCCTGATGGTGAAATCGCTTTCGAGGAAGCGGTGGTCCCGGGAGAAGTTGGGGAATACCTCTCCCTCCGTCTCCCTCTCCTTAAAGGAGAGGGAGGGCCAGTCATTCAGGATTGTGGGGTTTCGCTCCCCTCTCCTTTCAGGAGAGGGGTTGGGGGTGAGGTCAACACGTTTCTTAAGCTTCTTATACCCGTACTTATAATCGTATGTGATGGCGGATATATCCGAGAGCACGGCAGAGCCTGTGGGGTGGCTGCCTGCGCCTTTGCCCACAAAGAACTGCTTATCGCTGTACACGCCTTCCACTTCAATTCCGTTGAACTCGTAATTAATATTGCTTAAGGGGCTCTCGCGGCTGATGAACTTCGGCAGCACGTATGCGCGGTAGCCG